>NZ_LZDE01000317.1 GCF_002009015.1 Microbulbifer mangrovi
GGTCCCTCTTTTCGACAGTCCCGGAACCCCTCACCGGCTGACACCTTCAGTTCGAACTTCAAACGAATACCTACCTCCAGTTTTGAAAGCGGGGCGGTGGGTAAAGAGCGGTGGCTAGATGCCACCGTTTTTTTTGCCTGAAATTTGTAGGGGGCGTTGTGGAAGTACTTCTGATTTATCTACTGGTGGGTATGGGTGCGGGCACCATTGCCGGTCTGTTCGGCGTTGGCGGCGGCCTGATCATCGTGCCGGCGCTGGTGCTGGTGTTTACCGCCCAGGGCATCGCGCCAGACATCCTTACCCATATGGCGGTGGGCACCTCCCTCGCCACCATCATCATTACCTCCATCAGCTCTATTCGCACCCATCACGGCAAACGCGCCGTGGACTGGAAAATTGTCGCTGCCATGGCCCCGGGCATTCTGCTCGGTTCCTGGATTGGCGGCGTTACCGCGGACTGGCTCAGCGGTGCCTGGTTACAGCTGCTGATCGGCATTTTTGCCGTGGGGATTGCTCTGAAGATGTGGCTGGATGGATTGCGCAAATCGCAATTACCCACGGACGGCGAAAAGGTACCGGGTAGGGTAGGACTGTCTATCGCCGGTGGCATTATCGGTTGGATCTCCGCGATCTTCGGTATTGGTGGGGGCTCACTTACCGTGCCTTTCCTGTCGCGCTGTCATGTGGTCATGCAGCGGGCTGTGGCGACCTCCGCGGCCTGTGGCCTGCCCATTGCCATTGCCGGTGCGCTCAGTTTTGCTGTGCAGGGTTGGAATAACACTCAGCTGCCGGCGTGGAGCAGCGGTTATATCTACTGGCCGGCATTTCTTGGCATTGTGCTGGCCAGTACCTGGTTTGCGCGCTTCGGCGCGCTACTGGCCCACAAACTTTCCCCGCAACTGCTGAAGAACTGCTTTGCCGGGTTGCTGTTTATTATCGGCGCACGTTTTATCTGGCTGAACTACACCGTGCTCGCCGGCTGACGCCCTTGCTGGATGGTGTGATCGAAGCAATAAAAAAGGCCGCTGCGGTTTCCCGTAGCGGCCTTTTTAGTTCAGGGTTTTAACCTGGGTCAGACGGTCTTGGCAGGTGCCTCGGCCGGCTCTACCGGTTCGATGTGGTCTTCACCCTGGCCTTCCCAAGCCTTGGACTTGAGGCTGATCAGGGCGATCACTGCACCGATACCAATGCTGAAGATGGCAATCTGCAGGTACAGGTTCGGCAGCTCGGAAACGTTGTTCGGATCGAAGTTGCCCGCCAGCAGACCGGCAATGATGTTGCCGATGGAGTAGGTGAGTACAAACACACCCATCATCTGGCCGGCGAAGCGACGCGGAGACAGCTTGCTCACCGCACTCAGGGCAACCGGGCTCAGGCACAGTTCACCGACGGTGTGCAGGAAGTAAGTGGTTACCAGCCACATCGGCGCCACTTTCAGGCCGGCTGCGGCTTGCTGGGCAGCGAAGAACATTACGATAAAGCCAGACGCCATGATCATCAGGCCAATGGCGCATTTCAGGCCGTAGGACGGGGAGATCATGCGCTTGCCCAGGTTGATCCACAGGGCGGCGAAGAACGGCGACAGAATGATGATGAACATCGGGTTCACATTCTGGAACCAGGATGCCGGGATCTCGAAGGAGCCGAGCATGCGGTCGGTGTAGTCACGGCCAAACAGGTTCAGGGAGGAGCCCGCCTGTTCGAAGCCGGACCAGAAGCAGGCAGACGCCACACATACCAGGAACAGGGCCCACATACGACGCTTCTCGGTCTGGCTCAGGTTGCCGCCGAAGTAGATGTAGGCGTAGTAGGCAAAAAAGATGATGGTGAAGGCAATGGCTACATATTTGGCCACGGCTACTGGATCAAACGAGATGATGCCGCTCATGGTGAGTGTGGTAATCACAACAACACCGGCAACGATAGCCCAGATGGTGCCCCAGGCTTTTTTGGCGCCCTCGGAGGTCATCGGGTGCTCCGGCTTCAGGCTGGCATCGCCCAGGTTGCCGATTGTCTTGCGGTACTGGATCAGGCCGATCGCCATACCCACAGCAGCGGCGCCGAAGCCCCAGTGCCAGCCAACTTTCTCACCGAAGTAGCCACAGATCATGTAGCCCAGTACGGAGCCGATATTGATACCCATGTAATACAGGGCGTAGCCACTGTCGCGACGCACATCGTCTTCTGCATAGAGGTGGCCGACCAGGGCACTGATATTCGGCTTCAGCAGGCCGGTACCGGTGGCTACCAGGATCAGGCCGATAAAGAAGGTGTGATCACTGGGGATGGCCAGCACGATATGGCCACACATAATGATGATGCCGCCGTACCAGACCGTGCGCTGGCCGCCCAGCAGGCGGTCTGCAATCCAGCCACCGGGGAGGCCCAGGAAGTACACCGCACCGGTGTAGAGGCCGTAAATGGCGGTGGCAGCTGCTACGGTAAAGGCCAGGCCTTCCTGTTGCAGGCTTGCGGTCATAAAGAGGACCAGCAGTGCCCGCATACCGTAGTAACTCATGCGCTCCCACATCTCGGTGAAGAAGAGGGTAGAGAGCCCCTTGGGATGGCCAAAGAAGCCATCGCTGTTCTGTTGCGGTAGTGACGACATATCAGTTGTTCCGATTGTTATAGCTTTAACTTGTTATAGCTTTAAGTGTGACCCTCTCGAGTGTAACAGTGGTCATTAAAACTGGCGAATGGTTACAGGTGAAACAGGAAATGAGCCTGCAAAAGGGATTCCTACGCGACAGGAATTGTGGAAAATTAGAGATTCAAAACATGAAATGGGGAGAATAACGATGAAAACCCCGCAAAATTCCGGACTGGCAGTGGTTAATTGGTCACGGAAGTTGTCGGTGGGCTGGAAATCATTGGCCGTGGGCACTTGCATTGCCCTGATCGGTGGCTGCGCCAGTACCATCCCCGAGCAACCGGCAGCAGTCGATCCACATTGGCTGCTCTCCGGTTCCGCAATCTTCGGTGAGTCTCTGTCCCCCTCCGAGTTACCCGAAGACGATATCCTCGGGCTGGCTCCGGAGATGCGCGAATACCTGGCAAATGTCGCCCCGGATGCCCGTCCGCAACAGCGGCTGGCTGCGCTGTTAAGGGGCTTCGAGCAGCGGGACTTTACTGTCGAGTACCGGGCAGACCAGACCCTCACCGCGGCCGAGACCTACAAGCAGGAAGTGGGTAACTGTATGGCCTTTACCGTGATGATGGTGGCCATGGCGCGGGAGCTGGGCGCCGAGGCCTACTTCAACCAGGTCGAGGTACCCCCGGTTTGGGGCCACGATGAAGAGCAGACTTTTGTCGTCTATCGCCATATCAACATGGTGAGTGAGAGCAACCGCGGCCGCCGTGTCGTAGACTTCAATCTCGCCGCTTACGATCCGGTCTATGATCAGCGGGAACTGACCGACGGCGAAGCCTTTGCCCAGTACTACAGCAACCGCGGTCTGGAGTGGATGGCGCAGGGAGAAATGCGCGAGGCATTCCGCTACCTGCGCAAGGCGCTGGAATTGCGCCCCGGGAACAGCGACCTATGGGCTAACCTCGGGGCCTTCTATAGTCGCAACGGGCAATTCGAGGCCGCCGAGCAGAGTTATCTACAGGCGCTGCAACTGGACAGTCGCCACACCATTGCCATGAGCAACCTGGAGCGGCTCTACCGCAATCAACAGCAGTTTGAACTGGCAGATTATTACGCGGAGAAAGCCCGGTTCCATCGTGAGCGCAATCCCTATTACCTCTACTATAAAGCGCGCAATGCCTACGAACACGGTGAGTACAAGAGCGCCAAGCGGCAGCTCAAACGGGCGATCTGGCAGTATAAGGACGATCACCGGTTTCATTTTTTGATGGGGCTTACCAGCTATAAGCTGGGTGAATTTGTTGATTCTCAAGAGCACTTCTTCCAGGCGTTTCATCTGGCCGATAACCCCTCCGCGCAAAGGGTATACATGAAAAAGCTGGAATTGATGGAAATGACCGGTGATGCAGGAGACCGTTCCCCTCTACGTACACCGGGAGAATTACCCGGCAGGTATTCTGCTGATCCGGCGAGTTTACCCGGTAGATGGTAAGTAAATTGCGCGTTTGCGTGAGTTGGTCACAAAAAAAGGGGGATGCCATTGGCATCCCCCTTTTCGTTGACTGAAAGTCAGCAACTTCTAGTTGGTAACTTAGAACTGGTAAGAAGCACCAGCCCAGAAGTAACGACCCTGGAAGTCGTAGAAGCTGTTCCAGTCACTGCCAGAGGTAGTGTGCGGATCCTTGTCGGAAACGTTATCGATACCAGTGGACAGACGCAGGGACTCATTTACGTCCCAGCCTGCTTTCAGGTTCAGGTAAGTCATGGACTGAACCGGCAGGTAGGGGCTGTAGCCATCGTCGAAGTACTGCATGTCGACGCCCATATCCCAGTCGTTACCGTACCAAGTAGCGCTGGCCAGGCCGCGCCACTTCACGTACAGACCGCTGGTGGTGCCAACGTACTCGAGGTAGTCAGACTCGGTGCCGGACTGCTCGTTGTACTCGTTGTACTCCAGCAGGCGGGAAGCCTGGGCACGCAGGGCCAGACGGCCAGCGTCGAAGTGCAGGTTGTGTACGATATCAACGTCAACACCGCGGGTATCGATCTGACCGATGTTCATTTTCGCACCTTCCAGCGCAACGATCTGATCGCCAGCGCCACGGGTTACGAACTGACATGCGCTCTGATCGCCTGCACGGAAGCAGTCGTCCAGCATGCGCTGCAGGTCCGGGGAGGTGATCGCGTCTTCAACGCTGATGTCGTAGTAGTCCAGAGTAATAGACAGGTCGTCGACAAAGCTCGGGGTCCACACAACACCGGCGGTGAAGGTAGTCGCTTCTTCCGGAGTCAGCTCTTCGTTACCGCCAATATTGGTCGGAACCTGGTTGCCTGCCTGAGTGAAGCCAGCGCCAACCATGCCGCAGTTCGCGCCCTGGCCGTCTTCGTTTGCCGCGCTGGTGTCACACGGGTCGATCAGGTACTCGTAGCTCTGTGCGGAACCGCTGAACAGCTCGTAGATGCCCGGCGCACGGAAAGAGGTGGAGTAGCTGGTACGGAAGCGCACGTCTTCAACCGGTGCGTAAACCAGGCCAACTTTACCGGTGCTCTGGCCACCGAAGGTGCTGAAGTCGGAGTAGCGAACAGCTACGTCAGCAGTCAGCTCTTCTGCGAAGCGTGCACCCTGCAGGATCGGCAGGTTGAATTCAGCAAATGCTTCGGTTACGTCGTACTCACCGCCAGTCGCATCTTGCTGGTTACCGAAGGTCGCACCGCTCTGGGTTTCCGGAGACGGGTTGAACTCGCCGGACTCTTCGCGGTACTCAACACCTGCAGCAAAGCCCAGAGCGCCGCCCTGGAATTCGATGGCATTGATGTCGCCAGAAATGGATGCGCCGACGTTCACCAGCTCATAGGAGTTGTCTTCGAAGTCGTCGTAGCGGAAGTAGTCCATGATTTCCGGGCTCATACCGCCCGCGAAGTTGTAGTCCAGACCCGCTTCGCCGCTGAAGATCTCTTCCAACTTGGTTTTGTTGTAAGAGTTCAGGGTAACGTTTTCGCCTTCGTTTTTGCCGTAGCTTGCGAAGGTATCCCAGCTCCAACCATTGGCGAAATCGCCATTCAGGCCGGTAGCAACACGGTAGGTGTCAGTGGTCTGCTCGTACTCACGAGTACCACCAGATACCGGACGGATACGGAAGTCGGAGAAACCGTCCAGCCAATCGGTGCCGTGAGAAGCAACCGGAGCAGTCGGCTCCAGGCCTTCGGGGCTACCCTGTGCTTCCCATTCGGTAACTGCAGCATTGTATGCCGCCAGCTCGATCTGGTAAGCGTCGTCAGCTTGTTGCCACGCGTCCTGCAGCTGAGACTTGATCGCTTCAGGCAGGTGCGTTTCCGGATTCAGAGTAAAACCGTTACCCGCGTACAGCGGCTGTGCAGCCAGCTGCTGGTTACTGGTTTTGTTGGTGTAGCTGACTTCACCCCACAGCTCAACGCTGTCGGTGATGGAGAATTTGCCAGAAGCGGTAGCGGAAGTACGCTCCATAGCGCCGGACAGCCACATGTGCTGACCGATGTCGTAACCGGCGTAATCGCCCAGAGTCACGCCGTC
Source organism: Microbulbifer mangrovi (assembly GCF_002009015.1). Classification (GTDB taxonomy): domain Bacteria; phylum Pseudomonadota; class Gammaproteobacteria; order Pseudomonadales; family Cellvibrionaceae; genus Microbulbifer; species Microbulbifer mangrovi. Next base: position 6,141 of record NZ_LZDE01000317.1, read on the forward strand.
TTCACCGATGCTGAAGCTGCCGTAGTTGGTGAAGATATTACCGTTCGGGCCCATGGAGCTGGTCAGACCAGCCCAGTCGCGATCTTCGTAGGTGATTTCGTCGCGCTGCGCGTGGGTAATGTTGGCAATAAAGCTGCCGCGCTCGCCTTCGCTACCGAAGGTGATAGACAGGTCGCCATTCTCGCCGCCACCTGCGTCGGTAGCACCTGCGCGAGCATTAATGCGAACGCCGTCGAAGGAATCCTTCATGACCACGTTGATTACGCCTGCTACAGCATCAGAGCCGTATACCGCAGAAGCACCGTCGGTCAGAACTTCGATACGGTCGATCATGTCTACCGGAATGTTGTTCATGTCTACCGCAGAGCTAACGCCGGAAGCGGAAGATACGAAGCGACGGCCGTTAACCAGTACCAGGGTGCGTGCAGAGCCCAGGTTACGCAGGTCAACAAACGACAGGCCTTGGCCACCGTTGTTGTCGTTGGCGTTGATACCGGTAGTACCCATGGACGGCAGCTGGTTCAGCAGTTCGTCGATGGTGCCTACACCTGAACGGCTGATCGCATCGGAGTCTACGATGGTGATCGGGCCGGTGGTGGAAAGCGGGTCACGTGCAATACGGGAGCCAGTAACGATCACTTCTTCGACGGTCGGGCCGGGTACGGCTTCCTGAGCGGAAACACCGGTAGCGGCGATGGTGCCGAAAGCTGCGATAGCGATACTCAACTTGGTCTTGATCATAAATGCATCCTTTATGTCTTTAGAGGCACTTTTATAGGTTTGTTGTAATTCGAGTGCGGGCTGACTTTATAGGATGCTGGTAATTTGTGGAACTAACCTGACATTGCGGGATCTTTATTAAATTGGATATTTTGTTTTATTAATAATCGAAGCGGTTAAATAGTAAGCGTAAAGAAGTGTATATATCCGTTATATATTTGTTTTAATGCAAAATATTAACGGCATTAAGCCACCGAATAGGATGTGTGTAACTAATATTTAACTTTGAGAGTTGGTTCAAAAATTGATCAGGGTGTGAGGCTGTGTGCTATTTGATCGATTTTTGCCATTGTGAAAAGGTTTTGGAGTTTTAATCTGGGGAGCCTTTGTATCCCAAAAAAATGTTTTGTGTGACCAGGTTTTGTCCAGTTAAAAATAAAATAAGAAAAAGATTGGAGGCTATTGCCTTTAGAAACGTCACTAAGCCTGCGGCGGGCGAAAATCCGATTCAGATATCGCCCGTACACAGGCCACTCTTTATAAGAAGTTAACTCAGGCTCTGCTTGATGCCATCCAGAAACAGCTGCACTGCGAGCATTACCAGAACCATTCCCATCAGGCGCTCTACCGCAATCAGTCCCCGGTTACCCAGCAGGCGGGCAAGTGGGGAAGAAGCCAGCAGTATTACCGCAGAAACGCCCCAGGCCCCGAGTAGTGCCAGTGTCCAGTTCCACAGCTGCTCGCCCTCGCTATTGGTCATCAGCATCAAAATGGCCATGGTGGAGGGGCCGGCTACCAGGGGAACCGCCAGCGGCACAAAGAAAGGCTCTCCTTCTAATCGTTCTCCCATGATGCCGCCTTCAATGGGAAACACCATACGGATGGCAATCAGGAACAGGATGATTGCCCCGGCAATACGGATGGCTTCCTGTGACAGACCGAGCCACGCAAGCACGAAGCGGCCGCCATAGAGGAATACCAGCAATACGATCAGAGCGAAGATGAGTTCGCGCATGATCACGTATAGCTGGCGTTTGGGGGGCACATTCTTAAGGGCGGCAAGGAATACTGGAATGTTGCCCAGGGGGTCCATGACGAAGAGCAGGGTCAGAAAAGCGGTAAGGGTATCCATGTTTATCGTATAGCTGAGTGATTGTGGAGTTGCTGGCGGTGTTCGTCTCTACATGACTACCTTCAGAAATTCTGAAGATCGTGCCATTTGCAGCGGCGGTGTTCAGAAGTTGACGCAAAGAGATTCGGCAACATGAGTGTGAGCACAGCCTCAAGCTGGCAGTCTTACTGGCAGCAGGCCAAAGATAAAAACGTCTGTGAACTTGGTGGGACAGACCATCCGGCCATTGAGCAATTCTGGCATAGATTTTTCAGGGATGCGCGGGTTGGTGCAAAAAATGCATCTGGTTGCCCGCGAATCATTGACATTGCCAGTGGTAGTGGCGCCGTTTTCGGACACTTGTATTCGGTGGTGGACGAAGCGCGCTGTTATCCCGTGTGCGTTGACCTCTCCCCTGACGCGGTGAACGCGGTTGTCGCTCGCTGGCCGGCGGTGTCTGGTATTGTGGCAGACGGTGCAGCACTGCCACTGGCTGAGCACAGCGCAGAGATTGTCACGAGCCAGTTCGGTGTTGAATACGCGGGAATCGAGGCTGTCCGGGCGCTGTTGGATATTGTCGGCCCTGGGGGCAGGGCTGGGTTGCTGCTACACCATCGGGATGGCGCCATTTACAGAGAGTGCGCCGACAATTACGCCGCCCTTCGTGAAGTACGCGAAAACGGCTTTGTGGAAGGTGCTATTGAAATGTTTCCCCATGCATTTGATGTGCTTGAGGGAGGCGCGCGAGCTGCCTATGAGGAGACCTCTCGTAATCTAATTCCGGCCTTTCGCGATATGGAGCGAATTATGGCGCAATATGGTCGGCATGTAGCAGGCGGTGTGATTCGGCAGCTATATATGGACGTAAACCATATACACTCGAATTTGCCAAGGTTTAACCGCGAGGAAGTCGTTGGGTGGCTGCAACAGACGGTCACGGAATTGGACCGTTACATGGAAAGAATGAATTCCATGTGTAGGGCTGCACTCAGTGCGCAAAGCTTTGAAACGTTGACGGTGGACTTGGCTAATTCCGGATTTGATTTACTCGAGGCGGAAGCGCTGGAAGGGGCGGGTCAGGCGTATCCATTGGCCTGGTCTTTAGTTGCAGAAAAGGTCGCTTAAATAATTTCAATATTTCCTTCGGTCGTGTGTAAATAACCGCGACGGGCCGCAATCTGGATATGCCATGCCAGCGGAGGTAACATGTAATTCCCTGTCTCGGAGGCAGGCGAAAGGACTTTGATTATGAACAGGATATTGGCATGAAACTGAAAATGATTCATTGTGTTGGGCTGGGTGTGGCCCTGTTGGCCGGATGTGCCTCTGGTGGTGGAGAGAAGGCGCCTGAAGCAGCGGCGCAGGGCGATTCAGCGACTAACAGCTTGGCGACTGCGAAAGAAGAAAAAATTTGTAAAGTACGAGCGATTACCGGGTCTCGTTTCAAGCAAAAAACCTGCATGACTCAGGAAGAGTGGGATCGTATGGCTTACGAAACCAGAAAAATGCTGGATGAAGATACTCGCAGTAAACCAACGAATTATTAATTTACTGCGTTATCGTTATATTCAGTCTGTTTTTGCATTCCTAAAAGGCACCTCGGTTTCAGTTTGCTGAACCTGGGTGCCTTTTTGCGTTTGGCTGAACTCAGGTGGATAGACGTTTTCTGGTGAGCGGTTGATAAGGTTATGAATATCCCTCCAAATATACTGAAACGCCTTCAGGAAGCGAGAGCGCTCGCCGAGAACAGGCGATTTACTGAAGCTGAACAGATATACCGAGCGCTATTGTCGGCCGCTGGTACTGAAGAGTTGGTTTATCGAGAGCTTTTCCATTTTTATGTGCGGCAAGAGAATGCCGCGCAAGCCGTTTCATGCCTGGAAGAAATGGCGCGACACTTTTCTGGTGAGCCAGAGTGGTGGCTTCAGTTGGCCCAGTACGCGCAATCCTGTGGCGACGATGATAAAGCGATTCTCGGCTACCGAAAGTTTCTGGAGCAGGTAACGGATCGGCCGAATACGGTTTACAACTTTGCCTATCTGCTGAAGCAGGTGGGAAAGCTGGAAGAGGCGTTGAGTTGGTATCAGAAAGCGTTGGATATGGGCGTGTCAGGGAAGGAGGAGGTTTATACCAATATCGGCGTGATTTTATCCGAGTTGCGCCGTGAGCCGGAGGCGCGCGCGAGCTATGAGAAAGCGCTGCAAATCCGCCAAGACTATTTACCTGCGCTCTTGAACCTGGCGGCACTGTCGGAGGAGTCCGGTGACAGGGATTCTGCGTTAGAGCAATACAGCAAGGTGCTGGCGATTGACAGCGAAAATGTATTGGCGCTCAGCCGATTGGCCCATCTTTCCACCGTGGATAGTTCAAGTGACCCCTTAATTGAGAAAATTTCGTCTTTGTTGGCGAAAAACGGGTTGTCCCGAGCCGATCAGGAAGAGCTAGGTTTCGCGCTTGGAAAGCTGCTGGATGGTTGCGGTGAGTATGGGCAAGCATTCACCAATTTTGCCAAAGCGAATAATTTAGGTAAATCCAGGTTCAAGCCATACAGTAAAGGCGCGCAGTCTAGATTGGTTGATAAACTGATACAGGCATTTTCCCCAGAAACATCAGACTCTGGAAGCAGTATTGCCGGAGCGGACCCAGTCTTTATTTGTGGCATGTTTCGCTCGGGATCGACGCTTGTAGAGCAAGTGCTCAGTGGCCACTCAGCAATCACCTCTGGCGGAGAGCTGGATTTCTTTCCGCGTCTGATTCATGAGCTTGGTGGAGGCTATCCGGAGAGTCTGGGTCAGTTGGACGCTGAGTTCTTTGAGAGGGCTGGTGCAGATTATAGGGATTTCCTATCCCGGAGATTCGATCCGAAATCTATTGTGACGGATAAGCGGCCGGATAATTTTCTACATGTTGGTCTCATCAAGCGGGCGTTACCGAGTGCCCGGTTTATCTGGACCCGGCGAGGGTTATTGGACAATTGCTTGTCGATCTATTTTCAGCAGCTTGGCGGGGGGATGAACTATTCAACCGATCTCGAGGCGATTGGTCACTATTTTGTACAGCAAGAGCGGCTAATGCGCCACTGGCAATGTTTGTTCCCGCAAAGTATCTGTGAAGTTGAGTATGAGACGTTGGTAGTGGACCCGGAAAAGGAAACGCGCAGGCTACTGAATTTCCTTGGCCTCAACTGGGAGTCTGGCTGCCTTAACTTTCAGGAGCGTAAGAATTACGTCAAGACGGCGAGCGTTTGGCAGGTAAGGAAGGGAATGCATACCGGCTCGGTCAAACGATATCAGAACTATCGAAGCCAGCTTTCGGCTTTGGGTCAATTTCTGCAGGTTTAGCCACCTTATAGGTTCTTGAGCCACTTTGCACAAGTGCTTTATTTCGTTTGTGTCGGTAAATAAAAAAGGCGCGGTGGAAACCACCGCGCCTTTTCTTTTTCCTGATTACCAGGGCTCTAATTCAAAGAATTAGAAGTCCGCGGTAATACCCAGGAAGGCGTACCGGCCCAGAGCGTCGTAGATGCCCGGGAAGGTGTTGCCGTTACCGTAGATGCTGGGGCCAGCGTCAGAAGTCAGCGGCGGCTCTTTGTCGAAGACATTGTTGATACCGCTGCGGATAGTGACGTTGTCGCTAGCAGCCCAGGAACCGGACAGATCGAAGTAGTTGAATGCATCGAAATCTGCACCGTTGGCTCCGAGGTCGTCAACAGCACCAATGTGACGCCATGCACCGGTCACATTTACGCTCCAGGGAGTGGACCAGGTAGCGCGCAGAGTGCTTACGAATTCCGGAGTGGGAGTACCACAGGAACCGTTCCAAACGCCTACACAGTCTTCAACCGGCTGGCCGACGAACTCTTGCTGATCCCACTTGGTGAGGTAGGTAGCGATCAGGTTCATGTCAACGCCGCCGAACTCGCCCACTTCAAAGCCGTAGTTGGCGTTGATGTCGACACCTTCGGTTTCGAAGAAGCCGATGTTAACGTCGGTTGCGGAAATGGCAGCGCTGCCGATCCACAGGTTGCCGTTGCCACCACGGTTGATGGAGTCACAGAACAGAGCGTCGCCAGTCTCGAGACACTTGTTCAGGATGGTTTCCGGGCTAATACCAGCGATCGCTTCGGTGACCTGAATGTTGAAGTAGTCAACACTCATGCTCAGGCCGGAGATCATTTCCGGGGTGTAAACGAAACCGAAAGATACGGTCTCGGATTCTTCCGGAGCCAGATCCGGGTTACCGCCGCCGATGTAGTTGTACTGACCGGCCGGGGAGTCAATGGCGCCACCGTAGGTAGCGGCAGTGATGCCGGAGTTCTGACACTCTGCCAGAGTAGCGGTCGGGCCTACAACGTTGCCGTCGGCATCGGTGCGGGAGCCACAGGGATCGTAAGTCATGTCGAACAGGCCGATGGACTGTGCACGGTACAGCTCACGAATGTTGGCGTGACGGGTAGCGGACTGGAAGCTCGCGCGAACGCGCAGGTCGTTCATCGGTTGCCAGTCAGCAGCCACTTTGTAGGTGTTGGTCTGCTCGTCGGTGGAGTAGTCGGAGTAGCGGTAAGCCAGTTCCAGGCCGAGGTACTCCATACCGGGCTTGCCGCTAACCAGCGGAATGCTCGCTTCGGAGAACACTTCTTTCACGGACAGCTTGCCGTCAACCGGCAGGGTCGGGCCGCCCTGGCCTGCACCTTCACCGTTCTGGAAGCCAGAGTCCGGAGAGTAGTTCAGGGATTCACGACGGCTTTCCAGACCAGCAACAATCGCTACGCCGCTGTCAGCAGTCGGCAGCTTCACGCCGTAGTCGGTCAGGTCGCCAGTTACGTAACCGGAAACGATTTCCTGATCGGTAGTACCGCGGGCAAACAGCGGCAGAACCAGGTAATCGATCGCTTCTTGAGTTACGCCGCCTTCCTGGAAGATGTTCCAGGGCACACAGTTAGGATCAGAGCCGTCGAGGACAGACTGACATACCGGGTTGCCATCGGCATCAGAACGCACGTCGAGTGCACGTCCGATACGGCTGGAAGACAGGTCGTTCAGGTAAGTTTGCTCAAGGCTAACTTCTGAGTACTGACCGTATACGTCGTAAGACCAGTTTTCGTTGATGTCACCGCGAATACCGAACACACCGCGGAAAGTGGTGTGACGCATATCGTCCTGACGGGGACCGCCCTCTACGTTACGACGGCCGATGTAGATAGCACCCGGGTTAGTGGTAACTTCGCCGGTGGTTGCGTCGGTGTTAGTTACAACCAGGTCGCTTACGAACTGGTCTTTACCCAGACCGTAAACACCACAGATGGCGTCATACTGTTCGTCGGACAGGAAGGGGTTACCACAGAACAGGTCGTTGGTTACGAAGAAAGCACCGGAAGGCGCGATCTGGGCAACGGTGCGGTCGTCAGCGTACATCAGCTGCGCGTAGGCAGTGGCGTTTTCGTTGATGTCGTAGTGACCGAAAGCACCCATGGTCCAGCGCTCGTCCGGACGCTGGAAGTAGTTCAGCGGGCCGTAGTTGTACAGGCGGCTGAAATCGGTGAAGCCAGTGCCGTCTACGCTGTAGTCAAAGCTTTCAGTAGTATCGCCGGAGTTTACGCCGAAGTCGGTGAAGCGACCCCAGGGTACAGTGGAGGAACCACCGCAGGAGAAGTTGTCGGGGCTGCCGCCCAGTGCACAACCGGAGTAGTCGCGGTCTGCCTGCAGTACCGGGTCAATTTTGCGGTAGTTGGCATAAGCGGTCACGTTACCGCGGCCACCATCCAGGTTGGCACCCATGATCATGGAGAAATCATTGGTTTCGCCGTCGGTCACGCTGCCGTCAGCTACGTCAAAGCCTCTGGATTTAACCAGGTCCTGCATAGCACCGTTGTCGTTATTGTGCTGGTAGACGCTGGTCTGGCTGTCGAAACGAACGCCTTCGAAGTCGTCCATCATGATGAAGTTGACAACGCCGGCAATCGCGTCAGAACCGTAGGTAGCGGAAGAGCCACCAGTCAGAACTTCAACGCGCTCTACCAGGGCACCCGGGATCTGGTTAAGGTCAGCGCCAGAGCCGCCCGCCAGCGGAGAACCAGCAGGCATACGACGACCGTCGATCAGCACCAGGGTACGCTGGGAGCCGAGGCCACGCAGTGAAACGGTTGCGGTACCGGTGGAGCCGTTCGCCTGACCGGCGGTCTGGGTCGCAGCAACTTGCGGCAGGTCGTTGATCAGGTCTTCAACGCGGACCATACCGGTGGCTTTCAAGTCTTCAGCGTTTACAGAAGTTACCGGGCTTACACTGGTTTCATTTGCGTCACGCTGGATACGAGAGCCTGTAACTACAACCTCTTCTACAGCGTCGGCACCTTCTTGTGCAAAAGCCGGCATGGAGGGAACCAGAATCGCAACAGCGGTAAGGCCCAATGCGCCTTTCACTGCCGCAGACAGTAGGTTCTTTTTCATTTGAAGTCCTCTCTTGATCTTTGGAATCTTTTAAGTGTGTTGTTTCAGATAAGTCTGGAGATGGTTACCCCAATAAGCATCTCCGTGCCCAACAGGTGTTTAACGACCCGCGTAAAAAGTTCCTCAAAACTTTGAACAAAATTTCTATTTTTTTTGTGACCAAATTCCGTTTCTGGTGTTTTCAATTGTCCATTTTCAGGATTTATTTTATTTGTAGGATGTCGAGCGTAGTAAGCCTTTGGTGACTTTAGTGACTTTCCGTTGCAGCGGGTGTCTCTTGGGGGGGGGGTGCAGGTAATTTATTTCAAGGCATAAAAAAGGCGGCTCTAAGAGCCGCCTGAAAAGACCAAGATAATTTTTATAAATTAGAAGGTGAAGCGAACACCTACGTAAGCGCTGCGGCCAATCGGGTTGTATACAGACGCGTTGGTGTCAGTACCGGTAGAGTTACCCGGAACACCAGACAGGATGATCGGAGCTTCCTCATCCAGCACGTTGTTGATACCGATGTTGGCGCTGACGCTCTCGGTGAACTGGTAGTTCGCGAACAGGTCGTGAGTTACGTATTCACCTACGGAGTAGTTGAAGTCCGGGCTGCTCAGGTCCGGAGAAGCGTCGCTCAGGTAAGCGGTTTCCCACTGGACTACCAGGCGGTCCATCGCGTAGTTGATGGTTGCCAGCCACTGGTTCTCGAAGTAACCAACTTCACCGACCAGCTCGTCAGCATCGCCGAACTTGCTCAGGGTGTAGTCCATCACGTGGCCGTAGTTGAGGTTCACGTCCAGCGTGCCCATGCCAACGTCGCGGCTCCAGCCCAGCTGCAGGTCGATACCTTCAGTGGTCAGGGTACCTTCGTTGATGTAGCCGGAGTTAACTTCGGTGATCTCACCCTTCTGGAATGCAGGGCCGCTGTTATCGCGGACAATGAAGTCACAGAAGTTGTTCGGGAAGCTGGTGGAGTTGTAGCAGAAGTCGACAGAAGTCTGACGACCAACGGTGTCGATCAGGTCTTCGATTTCAATGCTGTACCAGTCCAGAGAGGTGGTGATGTTACCGAAGGTGCCGAAATCGTGTTCGAAGATTGCACCGAAGGTGTAGCTATCGGAGGTCTCGGTGAACAGGTTCTCGTTGCCTTTGCCGGTGAAGCCGCCAGTGCCCTGAATTTCAGGCTGGGTCAGCTCGAAAACACCTTCAGCGGCGATTCGGTCTGCAACGGCCGGGATACTGCGGCAGTTATCGGCAACAACGCCAGAGGTAGTAGCAGTTACGCCGTTACAAGGGTCGCTTACAGATGCGAAGTTCTCGCCGCCCGGAGAGTACAGTTCGCTGATGTTTGGCGCACGTACCGCACGAGCGTACTGACCGCGAACACGCAGTTCATCGTTGATAACCCAGGATACGCGACCGGTGTATGCGTCGGTATTGCCGATGGTGTCGTAGTCAGAATAACGGTAAGCCGCGCCAACGCTCAGGGACTGAACACCCGGCAGGTCGGACAGCAGCGGTGCTTCCATCTCAACGTAGATTTCGTTGACGCTGTAGCTACCTTCAGTCGGCTCTTCCTTGTTACCGGCGTTCTGGCCAGTGCGGGTCAGGGCGTCCGGGAAGTCTGCCGCGTATTCGTCACGGTATTCCCAGCCGGTTGCCAGGCTCAGCGGGCCAGCGGGCAGGTCCACCAGCGAACCGTTTACGTTGATACCAGCGATGGTTTGCTTGGTGCGCTGGTCGCGAACGGACGGAGCAGAAACGTAGTCTGCAGCTTCCTGAGAGATGGCGCCTTTACCGAACAGGTTCAGCGGGGCACAGCCTTCTGCAACGGCAGCCGGGTCAGCACATACGATGTTGCCATTGGCATCTTCAACCGCGTTCAGAGCGTTGCGGAAGTTGGAAATGTTCAGCTGGCCGGTACCGCGCTGGCTGTCCTGCATCTGGCCCTGGCCCAGGAAGGTGTCCCAGTTCCAGTCGTTGTATTCGCCACGCAGGCCAACCAATGCACGGAAGGTTTGACGCTCGGCGAAGGAGCCGCGCTGATCCAGCTCGGTAGTACGACGCACAAACTGGATGTATTCGTCACCGGCGGCTACCGCCAGGTCACGCAGTTCCTGCGGTACGTACGGGTTATCGATGGAAACGCCATCGATGTACAGGTCGTCAAAAGACAGCGGGTAAGGCTCGATCTCGGTCTGAGTCTCGGTGCGCGCGAAAGTGGTTTCAACGAACGCTTCAAGGTTGTCGCTCAGGTCGTAGTTCAGGTTACTGCTGATCAGGAAACGCTCGGTCGGTACGGAGTAGCGACGGAAGTGCTGACGGTTGAAGCCGTACTTGTCACCATCCCAATCGACAACTTCGCCCAGGTCATTGTCGAAGACATACTGGTCGCCAGTGGACGGAATGCCGAAGCGGCCGTACTCAGAGTAAGACGAGTAGAAAGGCGCAGTGCTGTCGGTAACACTGCCGCCAAAGTAGATGGAAGACAGGTCGTCGACCGCGGTGTTCTTGCGATCACGCGCCAGTACACCACCTTCGTCGGTGTAGGTCATGGAGACAACGGCATTACCTTTGCCACCGTCAAAGTTGCCACCGGCGGTGAAGTTGAAACGGTCGGTAGTGTCATCGCCGTACTCGAGGGTTTCACCGTGAGAAGAGGTGATGCTTACGCCTTCGAAGTCGTCTTTCAGGATGACGTTGATAACGCCCGCCAGAGCGTCGGAACCATAGATGGCGGATGCGCCACCGGTGATTACTTCAACACGCTCGATCAGCTCGGTCGGAATAGTGTTCCAGTCAACAGCGGAGGAGCCGGCAACACCGGATACGTAACGACGGCCGTTTACCAGTACCAGAGTGCGGTCTTCGCCCAGGTTACGCAGTTCAACAGTGTTGATACCGCCGCCGGAGGTCAGGAAGTTGGAGTTGTTGCTGGACAGGCCAGAAACACCGGTAGCCGGCAGAGAGCGCAGAATCTCGGCGCTGTTCAGCTCGCCGGAGTATTCGATGGATGCGGAGTCAACAGTGGTGATTGCTGTCGGGCTGTCCAGGTTGGCGCGAACAATGCGCGAGCCGGTAACAACAACTTCTTCCACCAGTGCAGCGTCTTCTGCTTCCTGTGCATAAGCGGACATGGAAGGAACCATAATCGCAGCGGCGGTGAGGCCCAGAGCCCCTTTAACGGCTGCAGACAGAAGGTTCTTTTTCATTGGAAATCCTCTCTTGAGATCGTTGGATTTATATGGTTTGCCACTTAGTGGCGATGTTTGGAAATGGCTACCCCCAAGTGGCCATTCCTTTCCCAACGAATAGATAACGGACCAAGTGTGAAACCCCTCCAAAAAAAATCACTTTTTTTCCTAAAAGGGGTAATGACAGGTACGTCCGCACCAATTTCGTGCAAAGTGGTTGAAAAATGGACTTTTTTGTGGTTGATGCGGCGGTAACACCGCCAAATTAAAAAGCCCCGCCAGATTGGCGGGGCTTGAATGGTTATTGCTGCTGTTTTTTTGACCAGAATTTCAGTTAGAACTTGTAGCTCACGCCAGCGGTCACATAGCGCCCCAGTACATCGTAGAGGCCAATAGCGGTGAATGAATTCACGGCGATCGGGGGCTCTTCGTCAAAAACGTTACGTACCGACAGGCTTGCCTTTAGGTTTTCGTTGAACTGGTAGCCCACGTAAGCGGTGTTCAGCCAGTAATCAGGTACCACCGGAATATCACGACTTTCCGGCGTGTCATCGTTGTCGACGTTAGCTTCGCCGATGTACTGGGCTTGCCAGCTGGCAGTGAGGTTGTCCAAGGTGTAAGTCAGGCTCAGCTGGCCTTGCCATTCCGAGAAGCCAATCTCACCAGCATCTACTTCGAGATCTTTACCGGTTACGGAGAACTGCTGCTCTTTGATGTGGAATGCTTTGGCGCTTACATCAAAGCCGCCAGGCACGTTCCAGTTACTCAGGTCGAAGTTGTAGCTCAAGTCAGACTGCACACCGCGGAAATTGTAGAAGCCCGCGTTACGGAACCCGGTGGTAAAGTCGTTGATCTGGAAGTTGCCACCTCGGCTGAAGTTGCCGCAGGCTGCATTGTTTGCGTCGCCGTCGTAACAAGCTTCCATCAGGATGGTCAGGGATAGTGATTCGATTGCATCTTCGATATCGATATTGACCCAGTCAACTGTCCACTCGAGGCCTTCTACGAAGCCCGGAGCCCATACAAAGCCATAGGTCGAGGCATCGGCTCGCTCGTTCAGGAGGTCCGGGTTGCCGCCGGTGTAACCTTGCTGGGAAGCGTTGGCGATATCGGACTGCCAGGAGTTGGGGTCGTAGTCAAAGCCTGCCGCAGCAGCCTCCGCCTGACAGTTAGCGAGTCGCTGCGCCGGGTTTTCACCTTGGCCCACATAGCGCTCGTCACATGGGTCATTAGCAAAAGAGAAGGTTTCAGAAATTGGCAGCAGTGCTTCGGTGACCGCTGGCGCGCGGATAGATTCGGTAACGTTACCGCGCAGGGTCACGGAGCCAACCACTGGAATGTCGAGCATCAGGCGGGTACCTACAGACCAGGTGTCATCCTTGCCAGCTTGAGAGTGATCCACATTTCGCCAGGCGCCCTCAACTTCCATGCCTGAAACCATGGGGATCCAGTCACTTGGGATCACCGGGATCAGGGTTTCCGCATAGAACTCCCTGGTGTCAAAGCCGCCGGATAGCGGAGAGAGGGCTGCGGAGCGGCCCAGGCCCTGTTCCATAAAGTCGTCGGGTTGGAAAGAGGAGGTCTCGTCGCGTATTTCGTACCCGAAAGCCATGGCCATCGGGCCCGCAGGCAGGTCGATAATGTCGCCCCCGAAGTTGAGGCTGATGACCTCTTGCTCCAGCTCGCCGTAGGTCCAGCCCTGCGTGGTCACATAATCGATAGCGGCCTCATCGGTCACGATGCCCATGATGTTCATGGGTACACAATCCGGATCGGAAGAAACACACACGATATTGCCGCTAGCGTCAGTGGTGACGTCGAGGGCTTTTTCGTAGTTTTCCTGAATAAGCTGGGTGCTGGCATAGGCAGACTCGGATTTGCCCTTGTTATATGAAATGTCCCAGGTCCAATCGCGATCCAGTAGATTCAGGTCACCCTTGATGCCCATGACATAGCGGAACATTTCGTTCTCTCCGCCAGTGCGGCCGCTCTGGGACAGGTCATTCATTCCTTTGTGGAGGTAGAAAGTGCCATCAGCCGGAACGCCGTTGGCCATCAGCAGGGCGCGGTCGTTGTCGTTCAGGTAGGGGTTGTTGATGGATATTGGCAGGGCCACCGAATCGCCACCAAACAGGCCCGATTGATAAAATGGTTGCGCATTGGGGTCGGCGGATTCGGCAGTGTAAAAGTTCAGCTCGCCGTAGGCCTGAATGCTGTCGCTGATATCGAAGTGGCCCATGCTATTGAACAGGTGCCGTTCGATCGGTGCACGAATGGAATCGTAGTCCTGCAGTAGCAGACCGTCACCGCCAACAAAGTTGATGATGTTGCCGGAGGGTTCGCCGATATTGATCTGGGTGAGGTGGCCATCTGCATCGAAGCCGATGGGGTTGCCGTTTTCATCGGCCATATTGAGGCCGAATGCGAACAGGGGAGGACCGCCGTCAATTGTCGGGATGCCTTCCTGGGTTACGATGGGAATGGAGCGACCTTTCGCGAAGAAGCGGTCAACAATGCCATCGTCTGGGCCGGTGCTATCTGGATTTTCAAAGAAATAATAGTAATCACGTGTGAACGGGCGATCGTTCATCAGTACCGCGTCGGCCTTGTTGTGCTCGTAGCTGGCAACGACGTTGCCGCGGTCTTCGGCGAAATTGGTGCCGAACGTAATTGAAGCTTTGTAGTCGCCTGCGTCATTTTCGCCGTGTGCGAAGCCGCCAGAAAACTCAGTTTCAACGCCTTCAAAATCGTCCTTCAGGATGACGTTAATCGTGCCGGCAATGGCATCGGAGCCATAAATAGGTGCGCCGCCGACAGATACGACTTCAACACGGTCTATCAGGGCGGTAGGCAGTGAGTTCAGGTCGACCTGCAGGCCACCTGTAGCGCCGAAAGCTGTAGGCGCATTGGCAGACACTACGCGGCGGCCATTTACCAGGGTCAGGGTACGCTGTGAGCCCAGACCGTAGAAGTCGGCAAATGCTTGGCCAACATTGTTGGGGTCGGATTCGGCGAGACTGGTACCGGAGGGGGCCATCATTGGTAGGCTGTTGAGGGCGTCAGCGACGTTGGTGAACCCGTTGGTGTCAAAGAAGTTTTTATCCAGCGTGCTAGCTGGCTGCATAGTGTCATAGCCGGCACGAGCAATGCGTGAGCCGGTTACATATACCTCTTCAATTAATTCGCTTTCTTCCTTTGTTGTGATTCCGGTCTCTTCTTGTGCGTATGCGGGAAACACCAGTGTCGCAGCTGTAAGTCCTAGGGCACCTTTAACTGCCATGGATAGGAGGTTTTTTTTCATTTGATTCCCTCTCTTTCTTTGATTTTAGATTTATTTTGATTTCGCCGGCTTGGCGCGATTGGGAAGAGCTTCCCGAGTGAAAATTTCATCCCAACAAATGTTTAACGTGCGACACTTTAATGTCCTCAAATAAACTTGCCCCGGTTTCAGTTTGGTGGTAAGGGGAGGTAGGATAGGTTTGTCAAAGTAGGCCGGTTTGACACTGCTGGCAGGCAGGGGAGTTTTTGGGGGGGAATAAAAAAGGCCCCGCCAGATCGGCGGGGCCCTGAGAGCGTCGCTAGGGATTAGAACTGCAGGGTTACACTGCCGTAGAAGAAGCGGCCTACAGTGTCGTAGCTTCTCATCAGAGTGTTCATGTCATCGTTGTTGGTGACATAAGGGGGCTGCTGGTTCCACACGTTGCGGATACCGCCTGTCAGCTTCACGTTCTCCCAGCGGAAGTAATTGAAGTTCACATCCTGGTACCAGGTGGTATCGATGTGCGTGGCCAGGTCAGTGGGTGATGGGTCGAAGTCGTCTACTTCGCCGAGCATGCGCACAGTGGTGAATGCACTCCAGCAGTCGTACTCATAGCCCACGGTGCCGTAGAACTTCCACTCGGGGAAAGCAACGATTGCAGTAGTTACCGGGTCTGCGCCGAAGTAGCCAGCCAGGTCTACAGTCGGGTCTTCCGAGCTACCGCGGTATTTCCACTCGTGCAGGTAAGTTGCAGAGAGGTTAACGCTGACTATACCCGGGCCAACATCCATGCTGTAGTCGAAACCGAGGTCGACACCGGAAGTCTCGAAGGTCGCCACGTTCTGGCTGTTCAGCAGTTGGCCGGCAATGGTCAGGTCAGATGCGCGGCGAGTGGGCGCGTCGGGCGACGGGCTGGTTCCCACTGCGGGGGCACCGGTGATCAGGTCGCACAGCGGAGAGCTGAAGTTGGGGCTCTCATAACATCCCTGCACGATGGTGTTGGTGGTGAGCGTACCAATGGCATCGTCGATACTGATGTCAAAGTAGTCCACAGTGAAGCCCATGTCATCAGTCCAGGACGGGGTCCAGACGATGCCGAGGGTCCAGCTTTCGGATTTCTCTGCTTCCAGGTCCGGGTTACCACCGAATAGGCCGGTAGCCTGAGTCGAGGCGATGGTGGTTCCTGGCGCAATACCGTCAGCCTGACAGTTGGCGACAATGTTGGCGTTTTCGCCGGCACTGTACTCGTTACAGGGATCCGCATAAGTCTCTGCAGAGACCGTTGAGGTCAGGTACAGATCGTCCAGGCCCGGTGCACGGAAACCTTCAGAGTAGGTGCCGCGGAAGCGAAGCTCTTCCAGGGGGGCATATTCGAGCACGACGCCGAATGTGGTGTCGTCACCGATGGTGCTGTAGTCCGAATAGCGGAAGGACGCTTCGAAGGCCAGGACTTGAGCCCATGGCTGGCCTTCCATGATGGGGACACGCACTTCGCCGTAGAACTCGTCGACGCTGTAGTTGCCGCCCCAGGCGTCGCCATTCACGAAGTAAATCTGGCCGATTTCCGCCGCGCCGTCAGGGATGATCTCGGTGCGTTCCGCCCGGTTTTCGTAACCGACGGCCCAAGCGGGGGCTTCGCCAGTCAGGGCCCATTCGCCAAAGTCACCCACCAGGTTGGCCTGGAAGCTGCGCAGGGAAGCGCGGTCAACAGGCGAGTTGGTAACCAGTGCATAGTTCTGCATGGCGGGGGTCAACGTGCCTACGGCAAAGGGGTTCCAAGCTGGCACGTTGTTCGAGTCCGCCAGCGCAGCGGCACATTCCGGGTCCGCTGCACAGGCAACGGGGTCGAGCAGATTCTGGAAGCGCACTGTATTACCGCGCCCGCGATCGATCTGAGAGTCCACCCAGCGGGAATAGTTGTACGACAGGTCCCAGGTCCACTCGTTACAGAATTCACCTTCGAGGCCGACTACACCGCGCCAGGTGTTCAGGTCCTGACTAAAGGCGCGTCCACCGGTTTCTTCCAGGCGGCGTCCAATATTGACTGGTTCATTAAGGGGGTTGTAGGGGTTGGTTACCGGTACTTCAGGTCCCCAGAATGTACCTTCTGCTGCGAGTAGCTGGTCCGAGCGGCGATTCACAAAGGAGAGTTCACTGAAGCCCCTGAATGTGGTCACGTCTTTCCAGTCATACAGCTCGTATGTACCGTAGCCATAAATTGAAGCTACCTCTTGCGGCGTCACCAGGTAGCTGGCCTGCGCGAAGTTGTATGCGTCGGATGCGGCATTGAAGGGACGAACCACGCCGGTGACAGGATCAACGATCAGCTGATCAGAACTGGATGCGGGGGAGAATCGCGCCGGAGTGGTGGTGGCGCTACCACCGCAAACGATATCCCCACCAATTTCCCGCAGGGGGCACTCAGAGAATCTGCGCTCACCCTGACCGATATCTTCGCGCTTGGTGTATTGCGCGTTTAGCATGACATGGCCTTTGTCATTGCCGGTACCAATGGTCATTGCTGCCAGGTATTCGTCCCCGTCGCCGTGGGTGGAAGCACCGTAGTCTGCGGTCAGCTCTGCACCCTCAAATCCTTTTTTGGTGATAATGTTGATGACGCCGGCGATGGCATCCGAACCGTAAATGGTTGACGCGCCGTCGCGCAGGATTTCCACGCGTTCGATAATGGAGGTGGGGATCGTATTCAGGTCAACTACACCGGTTGCGCCACCAGACGAGCTGAGGCGACGTCCATTCATGAGAATGAGCGTGCGCGATGAACCGAGACCACGTAGCGATACGGTGGAAAGGCCGCCGCTACCGTTGTTGACGGAAGAGCCCAGCTGGCCACCTGTCATGGATGGAATATTCTGGAGAAAGTCCTCCAGAGTTGTCTGGCCCGATTGCTCCAGTGCGGCAGCATCGAACACGCTGATGGGGGTGGCGCTATTGGCATCCGTCGCACGTTGAATGCGAGAACCGGTTACAACAATTTCCTCAACCTGCGCCTGTGCATCCTGAGCAATAGAAACGGTAGAAAAGCTGGATGTAACGGCGGCAGCTGCGATCGCGCCCTTGATTGCCCGAGAAAGACGGGTTTTGTCCATGGTATACCTCTCCTGATACCGGTGATGTTCGCCGAATTTGGCCGCGCCCTCTCTGACAACTGCATACATCTATCAACAAAGGCTTGCTATCAACCCTAGAACAATTTTTCTTCGTTCAAGTCATTTTGTGAATGAATTTGCGCCTTTGGTTCAATAGTGCCAATTGCGACGTCAAAAAAGGAGGTAAAGGCGAACAGCATGTGCGCTGCTTTTATTGCGGGGCGAGCATAGGGCGACATTGCGTATATCGCCGGGGGAGGAACTTCTGCGGTTTTTCATCGCAACAAACGGCATCGGGCGAAGTAACGGGTTAGCGCTCCACGGCACCCGTCCGAAAGCAGCCCGACAAATAAAATGTCCCTGTCTTTTAATAGATACGGAAGATCAGGAAACAGGATAGAGGGAAAAATTGAAAGATGTGAAATCAGTTGGCAGGGGTTGCTTCACGTATTGCTTTATATGTTGAAGCTAAACGTGGTGTACCAGTAGCGGCCGCTGAGATCGTAGGTGCGGGCATCGAAATTATCATTAAATGCGGAGGCCGCGAATGGAGGGGCTTCGTCGAGAAAGTTATCGACACCGACGGCGAAGCGGAATCCCGCGGGAATGTCATACGCCAACTGCACATCGTGGGTGGACCAGCTGTCAATATTGCGGGTGACGGACTGATTGTCGAGGGTGAAGTTTTCCTTCAAGCCGCTTACATAGTGAATCGTATATCCACCTTCCCAGCGTCCCCGCCTCCAATAAACGCCCGTATTGGCTTTCCGTTGGGGTAGGGAGCCAGCGCCGCCACTGGCGGAATCGGCAAAGGTGCCAGCGAGGTCCTCAACGGGGCTGCCGGGCGCTAGCTGATTCAGGTAGCTGTCCATATGGCTACTGTTCATCGACCAGCGAATAAGTCCTAATTCTTCAGATTGGTACTGGTAGCGCATGCTTGCGTCGACACCGCGGACTTCGCGGGCGCCGATATTCAGGCGGGTGGCGATAATGCGAGTGATGTCTCCCTGCGCATCACGCTGCACGCGATCGAGGAACAGGCCGCTCATGGCATTCTGGTTGATCAGGTACTGGGGGTTGGTGTCTATCACATCGTTCTGGCGAATATCGAACAAATCCAGGCTCGCCTGGAATCCGGTAAAGTCGCCCGGTGTCCACACAAGTCCGAATGATCGGTTGTCGGAAGTCTCGGGCTGCAGATCCGGGTTGCCGCCAAATTCGGTTAGGTACTGGATACGGGCCTGATCTGCGCGGCCGTTACAGCCGGGCAAAGTGTTGGCGTTACTGTTGGTGCAAGGGTCAAAAAGAAATTCCTGGCTTTGGCTTCCCTTTTGGTTCATGTCCACAAGAGTCGGAGCCTTGAAGCCAGTGGCGTAACTGGCGCGTACCAACAGGGACGGCCAGGGGCGCCAGCGCAGCGCCAGCTTGGGATTTGCAGTGTTGCCGAAGTCGCTGTAGTCGGAATAGCGCACCGCCCCGTCAAGCCAAAGAGAGTTGGCTTTCAGTGGGATGGAAATTTCCGCGAAGGCCTCGCCGATCATACGCTCGCCTTGTGCGGAGCCAGAGGCAACACCTCCGATCAGGGAAAGACCGTCAGCATCTGTTGAGGTGAAATCGATCGCCTCGCGACGCAACTCAACGCCCGCTGCGGCGAGAATATCCCCAGCTGCATATCGACCTAGCGGGCCGTTGGCCACATAGGTGAGTGAGTTCATGCGTGAGGCGCCGTTGACCTGGTTTATCCCGCGAATGAAGTCCAATTGCGCGCGATCGATACTTCCGGGGGCTCCCAGCATGTTCACCGGGACACAGTCAGTTCCTTCATTGCAGATTTCCGGTCCTTTCAGGCCCACGGACAACTTGTTCGGGTCGATCAGGTTGTTGAAGTCTTCTTCCGCTCGGGTGTAGTGGAGGGCTGCAGTGAGCTCCCATTGCCAGTCGTCCACCAACCCTTTTAGGCCAGTATTGAGGCGCCATGTGTCGGTGCCGTTGTACTGGATCCGCGGACCGAGCTCCAGCACCCGTTTGCGTACGTCGGTGATCTCCTCGCCAAACGGGTTGTAGATATTGTCGGCGGCGATACTCAGGTCGCCGTTATCGAAGCGGGTGAATACCGGCGTCGGCGCCATGGTATTTTCCGAACGCGTACGCACCACCATAATTTCCGCAAAGGCTTCAGCTGCTTCACTCAGGTTGTGATTGGCCGCTACATAGGCGGATTGTCTTTCCGATGGCACCAGGGCCGAGGTGTGTTCGCGGAAGTTGTACAGATCTTCGGGAGTCCACGACTTGTAACCATCTTCGGTACTGGTGATCACTCCATCGGATAGCCCGATAAATCCCTGCGGAGAGGCTGAAGACCTGAGGTCCGTGCCGCCGCGCGGACGGTTGTCTGCAGAGGCTGACAAACCGCGGTCACGGCTAAGGATTTCGCCCTGGCGATAATCCGCCAGGCTGAACATCAGGTGAGAGGTTTCGTTGCCTGCACCCCAGGTCAGGCTATAGGAATGCGTCTGCTGATCACCGCGCTCAGCCTGACCGTAGTAACTGTTAACTGAGAGGCCATCGAAATCCCGGCGCAGGATGATGTTGACCACCCCGGCGATTGCGTCGGATCCGTACACCGCAGAGGCGCCATCTTTCAGTACTTCGATGCGGTCTACTGCAGACAGGGGGATGGTGTTGAGATCCGCGGCTTCGCCACCGAACCCGTTATTGACGATTCGACGCCCATTGATCAGCACCAGGGTGTTACTTGCTGGCAATCCACGCAGCGTGACAGTGGCCGTGCCATTGCCACCATTGGTCACTGAGGTGCTGGTGGAATTACCGGAAACCGCCGGCAGGAATTTGAGCAGTTCGGAAACCGTCTGCGCCCCGGTAATCTCAAGCTCTGGCTGCGCCAGAACGTCAATAGGCGCGTAGCTGTCCAGTTTCAGGTGACGCAGGTGGCTACCGGTAAGGTTCTGGCCGGTTACGATCACTTCCTCGGCGGGAAGGAGCGGCGGGTCGGTGATTTCCTGCTCTGGTTCTTCACCGCGCGCAACAATAGCAATGGCGTTGGTGCCGGCGTGGGTGAATGTCAGCGGAGTCTTGTCCAGCAGCTGGTGAAGCGCCGGTGCGATACTGCCACCCGGGGTTTCCAGATATTGCTCAGGGACATACACGTGGGAAGCACTGGCTGCGTGCACAACAAGGGAGACTCGACACTCACGTCCGAGACTGATCAATGCGCGGGAAAGCGGGCCAGCTGGGAGCTTTACCCCGGATTTCGGGCAGGTGGCCGCAGCACTCTCCGAGAGTGCCAACAATCCAGTCAGTGACAGTGCTGCCCAGTGCCGGAGGTTCAAAAGCCTTTTATCCCACCCACGTGTCCGGCACGATCGGTGACCGGAATCCGCAGATTATTTCTGGTTAGTAGTGCGGTGACGGTGATCGCTTAGCTTTTGGCTAAAAAAAGAACGATCACCAAGGCGGGATTTATATCTCAGTTAGGCTTGGCTGACAAGAGAGTCAGGTTCGGATCGCTTTGATCCTGTGCCAAATCCAGGGCGGTGACGATGGCGGCGAGGGTAGTTTCAGGGTCCGCCAGCTCGAATGTGCCGGACAGCGGTTTGTCGCTGACGGCAGCGGAGGCCGCAGCCGGAACCTTGAGGTAGCGGTTGAGCTCTTCCAGGGCTTCGCTGAGTGGAGTCTCGTCAAACACCAGCTGACCGCGAGTCCAGTCCAGTGCTTCATCGGCGGAAGTGTGTCCGACATTGGACAGTCCGCTGCTGGATACACTTACCTTCTGGTTGCGAGTCAGTTTTACAGATTCTGGCTGTAGACCACTACCGACGCGGGCCTCGCTGACTGCAACGACACCACCGGTGACAGAGACGCGGGTGTTTTCCGGATTGCGTTCCACGTTGAACTGGGTGCCGAGTACGCGAATATTGGCGCTACCTGCCGCTACAGTGAACGGGCGGGAGGTCTGGCGGGCCACGTCAAAGTAGGCTTCGCCGCGCAGCAATTGGGTGCGCCGCTCGTCCCGGCTGAAATTGACGATCAGTTCGGAATTGGTGTTCAGTTTAACTTCGGAGCCGTCGGGCAGGGCCACGGTACGGGTTTCTCCTACAGCAGTGGTGTACATCTGCTGTTGAACGGGTGCCTGTTGCAACCACTGGTTGCCAATCCACAGGGCAATACCCAGGCAGGCGGCAACGGCGCTGCCACCCATCAACCATTGGGGCAGGTTCCAGCCGGTAGTATCGGAGTTGCTCGAGCGCGCTTTAGTATTGTTTGTGCGTACAGATTCACCGCCGCCGCGATGTTCGGCGCTGGGAACACTCTCGGGGTAGAGTTCGTCCAGGGGGAGGTGAGACAGGGCTCCCAGATCGCCCCAGAGCTCAGACATTTCGTCGAAAGCCTGGCGATTGGCAGAGGATTCGGACATCCATGCGGCAAAAGCGCGGCGATCAGCAGAGCTGATCGTGTCGGAACGCAGGCGCGCGATCCAGGCACATGCCTGATCAAGCCTGTCTTCCGCTGCTGCTTCTTGTACTTCCTGAGGGTTCACCGCACTAATACCTTGTTTTCCAATAACTGATCGAGCTGTGTGTCAGAGTTGTCATTCGGTTGGTAAATGTCTTAAGGCACTTACCAGCTCGTTTTTTGCCCGATCGCACCAACATGGTGCTACTTTATGGCACTCAAAACAACATCCCTGGTTTTGCTGTGCAATATTTGCGATAAATCGCTGCAAACTTTAGCACATATTCCCTGCGGGATCCGTATTTTCTTGATTGGATGCCGCTGTTCATTAGTAAGACGAATGATCGCCGCCCCCCCTCAAAGAAATTTAATATTTTTTGCTGCACAGCGGTGCACTCTCGGTGCTGGATGCGCCATGGTTGTTCAGTGGCACAAAATGCATTCATCGGCTCTCATACCAAGGGGGGCAAAGTGGCATCCGGAAGCATTGCTGCGTGGGAGAGGATTGCCGGTCAATCGAGTTCCGCCCGTCTGCGCCCGACTGCAGGCTTTATATATAGAAGGGAGTATGGACTATAAGTTTCCGACTTTTTTCCGACAGGCTTTCAGCGCCTGCAGAATGTACTTCTCCACACTGCTGACCGAGATATTCATCTCCCGGGCGATTTCGGAGTAAGACAGGCCGCGGCTGCGGTGTAGCAGGAATGCCTGGCGACACTTGAGGGGCAGACTGTCCATGGCGTCGTGGATGGCCTGCAGTTGTTGACGGGCAGCGAGAACCCGCTCAGGCGACTGGTGAAACGCGTGATCGTCATCGGTGGCGGTGGCACCTTCCGCTGGCAGCTGCTGGCTGACGTATTCGATATGCAGCTTACCGCGGCGCAGCTGATCCACTGCCAGGTTGTTGGCGATCTGGAACAGGTAGGCACGGGGGTTCTCGAGGTCTTTCTCGTCACTGAGCTTCTGCAGGCGCAGGTAGGCGTGCTGGGCAATGTCTTCGGCGTCTTCGGTGCTGCGCACGATGCGGGTGACAAACCGCACCAGTGCCTGGCCGTGATCGGCAAACAGCTTCTCCAGAAGTGTCTTCCGGGCTTTATTCATTAGTCAGCGGAATCCCCGTACAGCGCTCGTTGCATATGTTGTGTTTGTTATAAGGCGGGTGCCGAACAGTTATAACACAGCTGAATGGCAATCGACGAGTGGTCGTTTTGACACGATGAAATGACCAATCAGGTCGCCCCCTCCAGAAACCGCCGCGGGGGCGGTTGCACTGGCGGGTGTCTATTCCTGCGCGTTGATGCCGTTATAATGGCCCACTTTGCGAATGCCGGTGTCGGCATCCATCTATACAACCATGGCATCGAAAGGTGCGGAGAGCGAATGAGTTATCAAGTACTGGCGCGTAAATGGCGGCCGCGACTGTTTCGGGAGATGGTGGGCCAGGAGCACGTGCTTCAGGCGCTGATCAACGCCCTGGATAACAATCGCCTGCACCACGCTTACCTGTTTGCCGGTACCCGGGGGGTGGGCAAGACCACCATCGCACGGATTCTGGCCAAGTGCCTCAACTGTGAAACCGGTGTCAGCTCCGAGCCCTGCGGACAGTGCTCGGTGTGCACAGAGATTGCCGATGGCCGTTTCGTCGACCTGATCGAAGTGGATGCGGCCTCCCGCACCAAGGTGGAGGACACCCGCGAGCTACTGGAAAACGTGCAGTACGCGCCGACGAGAGGGCGCTACAAGGTGTACCTCATCGACGAGGTGCACATGCTTTCCAACAGCTCCTTCAATGCGCTGCTGAAGACCCTCGAAGAGCCTCCGCCCCACGTCAAGTTCCTGCTGGCCACCACTGACCCGCAAAAACTGCCGGTGACGGTGCTGTCTCGTTGCTTGCAGTTCAATCTGAAGAATATGAGTCCTGAGCGGGTGGTGGAACACCTGCGCTTCGTGCTGGAAAAAGAGCTGGTGCCATTTGAAGAGAGCGCGCTCTGGCACCTGGGGCGCGCCGCGGACGGCAGTATGCGGGACGCTATGAGCCTGACTGACCAGGCCATAGCCTTTGGCGGCGGCAAGATCAGTGAGGCGGAAGTCCGCGCGATGCTCGGCACCCTCGACAGCACCCTGGTGTGGAAGCTGATCCGTGCCCTGGCGGAAGAAAATCCGGCCGCATTGTTTGCCGCGGTGGAAGAGCTGTCCCAGCAGGCACCGGATTACAGCGCCGCACTGGCGGAGCTTGCGGCCATCCTGCACCGGATCGCTATTGCTCAGGTCTTGCCGGAAGCCATCGACAATGCGCTCGGCGATGCGGATATGTTGCGCCACCACGCTGCTTCCATGGCCGGCGAAAACGTGCAGCTGTTTTACCAGATGGCGTTGCTGGCACGGCGCGACCTGCCGCTGGCACCCGATCCCCGCGGCGGCTTTGAAATGGCGCTGCTGCGGATGCTCGCGTTCAAGCCCCAGGGCGTCGCACATATTCCGACCGCGAGTCTCGCCGGTGCTAACCAGACCGCATCGCAGGCCGCGAGCCATGATTCTGTACAACCAAGTGCTTCACCAGCAGCTTTGTCTTCCCCGCAAGAGGCGAATCAGCCGGTAGTTGCTGCCCCTGAGTCCGCAGCCGCGGCACCGCAACCGGCTGCCGCAAGTGAATCGGTAGTCGCGGACGATGCGCCGCCCTGGTCGGAAGATCCCGCGCCGCACGCGCAGGCTCAATCCCCGCAGCACGCTGTACCGGCACAGGAGCCTCAGCAGGAAGCCCCTGAAAAAAAGCCCCGCACTGAATCGGAACCACAGAACCCTGTGGCAGAGCCCGCAATGCGGGATGAAGAGCCTTTCGCGCGGGTAGTGGAGCCATCAGCGTCAATCGAAGAGCCATCAGCGCTTATCGAAGCCCCATCAGCGCCTGTGGATGCCCCATCAGCGCAGGTTGGGCCGTCTTCTGCCGAGGCGCTACAACCGGCCGCAAATAATTTTGCGACCGAGGCTCCACAGACAGCACCCGCTCAGGATTATTCAGTCGACCCGGTTCCTGCCGAGCCCGTGCCGCAGCAGCCTTCCCAGCCTGCGGGCACTGTGGCTACCGATGAGCGCGCAGCATTGCGCGAGCAACTGCGTCAACAGGTAGCGCAGGTTGAATCAGCACCGGTAAACGCGTTTGAGACCGAGCCCGCTCCCCGGGCAGCGGAGGCGCCACAACCGGTGGTTGAGGAGACTTCACCGGCACCGGCGGCGCGCCTCGATGCGCTGTCACCCGGCAGCTGGCCGGCGATGTATCCACAGGTCGGTGTGAGCGGTATCCTGCACTCCATTGCCTCGAACCTGGAGTTACTGGGGCGGCAGGACAATATACTGTCCTTTACCCTCGACCAGTCCTCCAGCAGCCTGTACGACGAGGGCCACCAGCGACGCCTGGCGGACGTGCTGGGAGATTTCTTCGGGCAGCCAGTGACCGTACATATCCAGGTGGGAGAAGTGCATGGCGGCACGCCCGCGCGACTGATCGCCGCCACCCGGGAGGCGCAGTTGCTGTCCGCGCGCGACGCGCTGAACAAAGATCCACTGGTCCAGGAACTGCAGTCTGAACTGGGCGCGCAGCTAGTGCCCGATTCAGTGGAATATCGGGGCTAGCCGGCGGAATACCAGGGTGAGGCGCGCGCGCCGCGTCCACTGCAGAAACCAGATTTAACGCATTGATTGAATGGTGAACTCCATGATGAAAGGTATGGGCGATTTGATGCAGCAGGCCCAGAAAATGCAGGCCGACATGCAGGAACGCATGGAAAAAATGCAGAAAGAATTGACCGAGCTGCGGGTAACCGGTGAATCCGGCGCGGGGATGATCAAGGTCACCATGAATGGCCGTCACGATGTGGTGGATGTGAATATTGACCAGAGCCTGCTCGGTGAAGACAAGGAAATGCTGGAAGACCTGCTCGCCGCTGCGGTGAACGATACGGTACGCCGCGTGGAAGAGGCCGCGCAGAAGCTGCAGAAAGAGCAGATGGGGGGCCTCGCAGCGGGGATGAACCTGCCCGAAGGATTCAAGTTTCCGTTCGGTTGATAGATCGCCAGCCCTTTTAAATTTCGGGGCCCGGTACGGGCCCTTTTCTTTTTCTGAAATCGTCGAACACACACTATGTTCAGCCCCCTGATTGAAGACCTGATTCGCGCGTTGCGCTGCCTGCCCGGTGTCGGCCCCAAGTCCGCCCAGCGCATGGCGATGTACCTGCTGGAAAAAGACCGCGATGCCGCCGGCCTGCTGGCCAGCTCGCTGCAGCAGGCGGTGGAAAAGGTCGGCCGCTGCACCCGCTGCCGCACGCTGACCGAGCAGGAAATCTGCGCGCTGTGTAATAACTCCCGCCGCGATCACGCGCTGTTATGCGTTGTGGAAACGCCGGCTGATGTTCTCGCCATTGAGCAGGCGGGCAATTATCACGGCCTCTATTTCGTGTTGCACGGCCATCTTTCACCAATTGACGGCGTGGGTCCTGCGGATATCGGTCTGGATGTGCTGGGAGAGCGTTTGGGCGAGCGTCAGCAGGGCGACGAGCAGGAAGGCAGCGCCATTAAAGAGCTGATTATTGCCACTAACCCCACCGTGGAGGGTGAGGCCACCGCGCAGTTTATTGCCGAGCGGGCGCGCGCCAAGGGCATTGCGGTAAGTCGTATTGCCCACGGTGTACCCATCGGCGGTGAGCTGGAATACATCGACGGCGGCACACTCGCGCACGCCTTTAACAGTCGTACGGTGCTGTAATGGTAGAGCAGAGCAAAAATCCGCAGGTGCAAGATAAAAGCCTGGTGGATACCACCCCGGTGTGGATCGATAGCTCCGCTGAGCTGGCTGAACTCTGTGAGCGCCTGCGCTCCCAGGGAGCAGTGGCCTTGGACACGGAATTTATGCGCAGCCGGACTTTCTATCCGCTGCCCGCACTGGTGCAGCTGGGTGATGGCAAGCGCTGCTACCTGATCGACAACCTGGCAATCGAAGATCTCGAGCCGCTGCGGGCACTGCTGGTAGATACCCGCGTGGTGAAAATCATGCATAGCTGCAGCGAAGACCTGGAAACCCTGGACCGCCTGTTGGGCGTCGTTCCGGAACCAATTTTTGACACCCAGATTGCCGCCGCTATCACCGGAATGCGCTCAGGGCTGGGTTACGCCGCCACGGTAAGTGCCCTGCTGCAAATCGATCTGCCGAAAAGCGAGACCCGCTCCGACTGGCTGCAGCGACCGCTCAGCGAGTCCCAGAAAAACTACGCTGCACTGGACGTGGCCTGGCTGCCACTGGTGTATGCCCTGTTGTTGAAAAAACTGCGTGAGCAGGATCGCCTGGATTGGTTGCGGGAAGACTGCAGCGCGCTGATCGAGGCGGCGCGCAATCCGGAACCTTTCGATCAGTACTATCGCAAGGTGAAAGGAGCCTGGCGCCTGAACTCAGACCAGCTCGCGGTATTGCAGGACCTGTGTGCCTGGCGCGAGCGCGAGGCCCGCGCGCGCAATATGCCGCGCAATCACTTGTTGAAAGAAAATGTCTGTATGAGCCTCGCCCAGGCCATGCCCAAATACCTCGCCACCCTGTCACAGCCGGGGCTGGAGGGGAAAACCCTGCGCAAATACGGCGAAACCCTGCTGCAGATCATTACTGCAGCGGGTGGGCGCGAAGACAAGCCGCCGCGCTTGCCGCAACCTCTCAACCGCGCGCAGGGTGAGGTTCTTAAATTGTTGCGCGAGGACGTCAACGCACTGGCGGAGGCTGCGAACCTGCCGCCGGAAATCCTTGTGCGGAAAAAAGAGTTGGAAACGCTGGTGCAGTCGGGTACGCCCGAATTGGAAGGTCGACTGTGTGGCTGGCGTCGCCAGGTGGTGGGTGAGCCCCTAATCAAAGCACTGAATACCCTGAATAAGGCCTGATGGCCCGAGTGATGCCCCATGAAAGTCTTGTGTGATATTTACCGCAGTCCGCGAGAACAAGAGATGTACCTGTACGTGGAAAAGCGCGAGGGCCTGTCCCGGGTACCGGAAAAATTGCAGGAATTGTTTGGCAAGCCGGTGCATGTCACCACCATGCTGCTAACGGTTGAACGCAAACTCGCGCGCGCGGATGTGGAAAAGGTCATGCACGCGGTGCAGGATCAGGGCTACTATCTGCAGATGCCGCCGGTGGCTGACGATGAAATGCGGGCAATAGCCGCGCAGAACAGCAAGCTGCCCCGCGGCTGAGTCGTGATTTAATGGTTAGCCAACGGCCTTTCTGGCAGCGTAAAACCCTTGCGGAAATGACCGAGGCCGAGTGGGAGTCTCTCTGCGATGGTTGTGGCCGCTGCTGTCTGCATCGCCTGGAAGACGAGGACACCGGTGAGGTCCACACCACCTGTGTTTCCTGCAAATTGCTGGATACGCACAGTTGCCGATGCAGCGACTATCCGCACCGCAAGGAGAAGGTGCCAGACTGTATCCAGCTGACACCGCAAGATGCTGCAGGGTTTACCTGGCTACCCCGCACCTGTGCCTATCGCATTCTGGCGGAGGGTGGCCAGTTGCCCGCATGGCATCCGCTGGTGTCCGGCGATCCGGACTCGGTGCACAAGGCCGGTATTTCCGTGCAGGACAAGGTGATCAGCGAAACGGAAGTACAGCCTGATGATTTTGAGGATCACATCGTCATCTGGGTGGGCGACGAATAAACACATCCGATAACAGTAAAACAAAAGCGAAGTAAAAATGGCAGAAGAATTCAAATTAGCCTGGGCAATATATGCCGGCGGCGTGGTGGTCCTGTTGGCCGCAGGCTTCTGGTTTATGCGCAACTGGAGCTGGTCGTGGGTGCGCAACCTGCTGCTGTTGGAAGCAGCTACCGTGTTGCTGGTTCCCGCCCGAGGCACCTCGCCTGAGGGCCCGCTGACACCGGTACTGCCATTGTTTGTGTACCAGACCGTGTTTGAGGAAGAGGGCGCCACCCCAGAAGTGGCGGCCAGCCTGGTATTCGCGGCTGGCGGTGCGTTGTCGGTGATGTTGATCGTAGGGATCATCATGCTGATTGTGCGCCGCCGTAAAGATCGCCCCATGACAGAGAGTGACCAGTTCTAAGGGTTTATACCCGTGATACCGCGCCAGTAACCCGCTCCGGCGGTAACTGGCGCCTATTCCTTTCCCTGCCGCGTTCTGCGGCCGCGCATTTTCCCGCAAACTGCTATATCTATTAGAGCCCGCCACAATCCCTTCCAGTTCTGGGGCCGCGGATTGCGCGGCGCTGAATGGCTTCAGCCTGGGCCGGGAGTCATCTATCAAAAACGGCCGGGAAGCCGTAAGAACAACGGACATAACACAAAGTGCCTGAGAAGTGCCTGAAGTGGCGTTTACTGTGCATGGGATAAAGGGACAGGGATGCTCGATCACCTGCTAATACTGACCGCCGTCATGCTGGTCTCCGGTATTCTCGGTGGCCTGGTCAACTACTACCAGATGCTGTTTACCGAAGAAGATCCCGCTGGTCTGGCCCGCTGCCTGATCATGGGGCTGTGCGGCGCGCTGATGGTCCCCATCTTCCTCAAGTTCACCCAGAGCGACCTGTTGATCGAAATACAGGGCGACCCGTCGCGTTTGCTGATTTTTACCGGCTATTGCCTGCTTGCAGCCATTGCCTCGCGTATGTTCGTGTTCAATGCGGCTCGCCGCCAGCTGCGGGATGCCAGTATCGCCCGCGCGCGCGTGGAGAATCTGGAGCAGGAAATCCGTGCGATGCAGCTGGAGATGATGCCGCTGCTGGAGCACGAGATTGAAGGGGACCCTGACCAGGGGCCAACCCTGGATTTCAACCAGATTCGCAAGCTGGATGACAATGCCCTGCATGTATTGAGCCTGCTCAACAATGGCGATTGTGTATTCCGCTCCCTCGCCGGCATGGTGCAGGAGGGCAACATGGAAACCAACTCCGTGGCGCGCGCGCTCAACAGCCTGCTAGTGCTGGAGATGGTGGGGAAAATCCACAGTCATCTGGGTATCCGCTGGTACATCACCGACAAGGGGCGTCAGGTTGTGCGTCGCCGTCGCGCGCAGGTGGCTTGATCGTCGCACCTTTCCTTCTTTATTGGCGGTTTATGACTGTCGATTCAATACTGGTCGCATTCTGTCCGGATGCGGCCGCTGCCGTCATTTAATCTGACCGAATCTGCCTTTGGGGCCAACTTCCCGATCCTTTACCATGAATGCTTTTCGAGCACAGGAATTCGGAGCGGCCATGAAATTCACCGGAACCGACAGTTACGTTGCCACGGATGATCTGCAGATGGCAGTGGACGCGGCAGTCACGCTGCAACGCCCGCTATTGATCAAGGGGGAGCCGGGCACCGGCAAGACGCTGTTGGCGGAAGAGGTGGCCAGCAGTCTCGGCCTGAAGTTGATTCAGTGGCATATCAAGTCCACCACCAAAGCCCAGCAGGGATTGTACGAATACGATGCGGTATCGCGCCTGCGGGATTCCCAGCTGGGGGTGGATCGGGTCCACGATATCGGTAACTACATCAAGAAGGGCAAGCTGTGGGAGGCCTTTGAGGCCGACGAGCGGGTCGTGTTGCTGATCGATGAGATAGACAAGGCGGATATCGAATTCCCCAATGACCTGCTGGTGGAAATCGACCGTATGCAGTTTTATGTGTACGAAACCGGTGAAACCATCACCGCGAAACAGCGCCCGATTGTGATCATTACCTCCAACAATGAAAAAGAGCTGCCGGATGCGTTTTTACGCCGCTGTTTTTTCCATTACATCAGCTTCCCGGATCGCGCGACCATGCACAAAATTGTGGATGTGCACTACCCGGATATCAAAAATACGCTGGTTGCCGAGGCGATGGATATATTCTTCCAGATCCGCGATGTGCCGGGCCTGAAAAAGAAACCGTCTACTTCCGAGCTGATTGACTGGCTCAAACTGCTGATGGCCGATGATATCTCCGAGGAAGTATTGAAGAATCGCGATACCACCTCGGCCATACCGCCGCTGTACGGTGCGCTGCTCAAAAACGAGCAGGATGTGCATATGCTGGAACGACTGGCATTTATGGCGCGTCGAGAAAACCGCTGATGTAGTTTATTTTGTGGCGGCAACGCTACCGGCTGAACCTTTGCGAAACACGAGCTAGGCGCCCCCCCGTTAACCCATCCATGG
>NZ_LZDE01000318.1 GCF_002009015.1 Microbulbifer mangrovi
TTTACCGGCTCCACCGCCGTGGGCAAACAACTGCAGGCCCAGTGCGCGAGTACCATCAAGAAAACCTCCATGGAACTCGGCGGTAACGCCCCGTTTATCGTGTTCGATGATGCGGACCTGGATGAAGCGGTGAAAGGCGCGATCATCTGCAAATACCGCAATGCCGGGCAGACCTGTGTGTGTGCCAACCGCATCTTTGTCCAGGAGGGTGTCTACGACGCCTTCGCCAAGAAATTCACCGATGCGGTCAGTGCCCTGAAAATGGGCAACGGCGCGGAAGACGGTGTGGAAGTCGGCCCCATGATCAATGCCGGTGCCGTGGAAGACGTCAAGGCGCTGGTGGAAGATGCCGTCAGCAAGGGGGCAAAAAACCTGAATGACGGTGGCCCCAGTGACATGGGTGAGTGCTTCTATACCCCCACCGTACTGACCGGCGTGGACGACACCATGAAGCTCTTCAAGGAAGAGATCTTCGGCCCGGTCGCTCCGCTGTATAAATTCTCCAGCGAGGAAGAAGTGATCCGCATGGCCAACGATACCGAGTTTGGCCTGGCTTCTTACTTTTACTCCCGCGATATCGGGCGTATCTGGCGTGTGGCGGAAGGGCTGGAATACGGCATGGTCGGGATCAACGAGGGGATTATCTCGAACGAGATGGCACCCTTCGGCGGTATCAAGGAGTCCGGTAATGGCCGCGAAGGTTCCATGTACGGCATCGACGATTACCTGGAAATCAAATACCTGTGTATGGGTGGGATTTGAACGCGTATTTAGACCATTTAGGCATAGTCCCAATCGCCACGACCCATTCGTGTTTTTCTGAAAAGTTTGGCATTCCCCGGCAACCTTTGCTGGCGGATGCCAGCCGCGCGGCCATCGAGCTGCTGCCACCGTTCAACGATCCCGAGGCCGTAGTTGGCCTCGATCAACATACACACCTCTGGCTCACCTGGCAGTTTCATCAGGTCGCCGGCCAGTGGTCGCCCAAGGTGCGCCCGCCGCGCTTGGGCGGCAATAAAAAGCTCGGCGTATTTGCCACCCGTTCACCATTCCGGCCCAACAACATCGGTCTTTCGGTGGTGCGCCTGATCGAAGTGCGCACTCACCCCAAGGTCGAACTCGTTGTTGCCGGCGCGGACCTGCTTGACGGTACCCCGATCTTGGATATCAAACCCTATATCCCTTACGCAGACAGTGTCCCCACCGCCAGTAGCCAGCTTGCGGAGCAGGCTCCAACACTGGCCACGGTAAACATTCCCCCTCCCATTCTGCAGCTAGCCCGGGAGTACCGGGACAACCTGGGAACAGATCTTCCCGCATTGATCCAGCAGGTGCTGGCACAGGACCCCAAGCCGGCCTATCAGCAGCCGGATCCCGAGCGTATCTACGGAATGGAACTGTGTGGCTTCAACCTGCAGTGGCGTTACGTCGACGGTGCGATAGAAGTGGTGGCGCTGGATAAGCTTGAACGTGAGGTGGCAGGGTGAATCCGGGGGAGCGTCAGTCAAATCACTTGTGGGGAAAGCTGCGGAGCGCAGCCTGGTCGCTGACGAAGTTTTTGTTGCTCGCAGTCTTGGTCGTTAGCGCGGTCTCCTGGTATCACAGCCGCAACATGCCTAAAGGGCAGGCCCCGCAACTGGTACAACAGGCGATTGATGGCCAGCCTATTGACCTGCAGTCCATGACCGAAAACGGACCGGTACTGATCTACTTCTGGGCAACCTGGTGTGGCTTCTGCCGGGTGGTGTCCCCGGCTGTTTCCGATCTTGCAGGCGGGCACCAGGTGATCTCCATCGCACTGCAGTCAGGGAGTCCGGAGGAAGTGGCCGCTTACCAGCAGAAACACGGACTCAACTTTCGCACCATCAATGACCCGAGCGGCGCGCTCAGTAATCAGTGGGGACTGCGGGTTACACCGACCATTGCCATCGTCAACCGGGAGGGGGAGGTCAGTACCGTGACATCGGGCATGACGTCTCGCTGGGGATTGGCCGCGAGGATGTGGCTCGCGGACTAGCGTCAGTTTGGTACCTGGATCAGTGACGGGTCTTGGTGGGATCCAGATCGCCACTCATCACATCGTCGAAAACCGGCTGTCCCGGAATCTTGTGGCCCTCGCTGGCCCATTCACCCAGATCGATCAGTTTGCACCGCTCACAACAAAACGGCCGGTGTGGATTCTCGGGGTTCCATTCCATGGGTTTCTTGCAGGTAGGACAGGCGACGGAAGGGCGGTCAGACATGGTGGTTACAACCGGTATTTACAACTTTCAGGCTTGTGCGGCGAGCTGAACATACATCCGGTGCAGGTTATCCACCTGCGCCTCCAGCTCCGCCAGGGAGCCGCTATTATCCAGAATATCGTCCGCCTTTGCACATCGCTCCGCCCGGGGCAGCTGTGCGGCCATAATCTTGCGGATCTGCTCGGGACTGTTGCCGTCCCGCGCACTGGCTCGCTCCAGCTGTAGTAGCTCCGGCAGATCCACCACACAGACCCGCTGTACCAGGGCCGACTGGCCGGATTCCACCAGCAGGGGAGATTCCAGGATGGCATAGGGTGCGGAGTGGGTGTCGGGACTCGCCGCCAGCGAGGAGATAATCTCCTCCCGGATCAGGGGGTGGGTCAGTTGCTCCAGCCAGCGGCGCTCTGCCGGATTGTCGAATACCAGCCTGCGTAAGACAGCCCGATCCAGGCTGCCATCCGCCTGTATCACACCGCTGCCAAAATGCTGTGCAATCTCGGCGAGAGCAGGGCGCCCGGGCTCCACCACCACACGCGCCGCGAGGTCTGCGTCCACCACATTGACCCCGTGGAACCGAAAGCGCGCCGCAGCGGCGGACTTGCCACTGCCAATACCACCGGTGAGACCGACCGTAAACATAGGCTTAGCTGCTCATTCCGGAAACACGGAAATACCAGCCCATAATCTGCTCACCCCACAGCATCGCGATCCAGGCCGCGCCGGCCAGGTAGGGGCCAAAAGCGATCGGCAGGTTCTTGTCGCGCCCGGAAACCAGCGTCCACAGAATGCCCGCCAGTGCGCCCACTGCCGCTGAAAGAAGGATCACCAGCGGCAGCACCTGCCAGCCAAACCAGGCACCGATGGCTGCCAGAATCTTGAAGTCTCCAGCCCCCATGCCTTCCTTGCCAGTCACCAGCTTGAAGATATGGAACACGCTCCACAGCGCCAGATATCCGGCAATAGCACCGATCACCGCATCCTGCAGCGTGGCAAACACGCCCCAGATGTTGATCAGTAGCCCGACCCACAGCAGCGGCAGGGTGATGTTGTCCGGCAGCAGCTGCTTGTCGAAATCAATCCCGGTCAGTGCCACCAGCGCCCAGGTAAAAAATACCCCCGCCAGCGCCTGCCAGGTAAAGCCCAGCTGCCAAACCACAATCGCGGTAAGAATGCCCGTGGCCAGTTCCACCAGCGGATAGCGTTTGGATATGCTGGTTCCGCACTTGCCGCATTTGCCGCGCAGCAGCAGGTAGCTGATTACCGGGATGTTTTGCCAGGGCTTGATCTCGGTCTCGCATTTTGGACAGTGCGAGTGGGGCAGCACCAGGTTGTAGGTCTGCGCCAGCTGCTTTTGTTCTTCCGCTGAAGGCGTTTTCTCAAAGTAGCTATAAAAATCCTGCTGGTATTCCCGTTCCATCATGATCGGCAAACGGTGGATGACGACGTTGAGGAAGCTTCCTATCAGCAGGCCTAAAACAAAAGCGCTGCTAATAAGCAGCGCTTGGTGGGTCATAAAATAATCGAGCATGTTAATTCTTAGATCACGTTACCCAGGTTGAAGATCGGCAGGTACATGGCAACCAGCAGGCCGCCCACGAGTACGCCGAGCACGGAAATGATCAGGGGTTCCATCATGGTGGTCAGGTTGTCTACCAGGTTGTCCACGGCCTCTTCGTAAAAATCCGCTGCCTTGCCCAGCATTTCATCCAGTGCACCGGATTCTTCACCGATAGCTGTCATCTGTACCAGCATATTCGGGTAAACGTGTGAATGCGCCATGGCGGTGTTTAGCTGGATACCAGTAGCCACGGAATCCCGGATTTTTAGCGTGGCTTCCTCATAAACAACATTGCCAGTGGCGCCCGCTACCGATTTGAGGGCGTCGATCAGTGGTACACCCGATGCAAAGGTAGTGGCCAGGGTGCGGGCGAATCGCGCGGCGATTGAGTTGTATGTAATGGTGCCAAGGACGGGCAATTTCAGGGCAATTTTATCGAGAGCCTCACGGACTTTTTTGTTGCGCTTTTTGATTTCCAGCGAGCCGCCAATGCCAACCGTCAGGCCGACAAATAGCATCAGCCAGTACTCTTGCATCCATTCGGAAATCCCCAGAACAAATAGCGTGAAAGCGGGGAGGTCGGCACCAAAGCCCGCAAAGGTGGCCGCAAACTGTGGTACAACCTTGATAAGCAGTACCGCGGTAACCAGTACCGCTACCAGAATAACCATGATCGGGTAAGTCATGGCCTTCTTGATTTTTTTCTTGAGAGATTCTGTCTTTTCTTTGTAAGTGGCAATCCTGTCCAGCATCGTTTCAAGTGCACCTGACTGCTCACCGGAAGAAACCAGGTTGCAAAACAGTTCGTCGAAGTAGAGTGGATGTTTGCGCAAGGAGTCGGCAAAGGACGTACCGGACGCGACTTCATCCCTGATCTTCAGGATCAGCTCTTTGACGCCTGGGTTGTCTGAGCCGTCGGCAACGATTTCAAAGCTCTGTACCAGCGGCACACCGGCTTTCATCATGGTCGCCAACTGGCGGGTGAACAGTGCGATATCACCGGGCTTGATTTTTTTCTTGCCGCCGAAAAGTGGTTTTGGCTTCTTCTGTACCCGATTGGCGATGATACCCTGGCGGCGCAACTGTGCCTTGACCAGGGCCGGGTTAGTGCCGGTAATTTCCCCGTCAACCTTGTTGCCCTTGGTATCCACACCTTTATAAATATAAGCGACAGAAGTGGCAGCTTTGGCCATGGTGTTTTTCCCGTTGGTCTTTTAGCGAAGTCCAACTGACCTCGCAAATATATTCAGTTATTTGTTATCTATACGCCCTGGGCTTGGCCAGGAGTCGAGACCGAGGCTCCATCCGCGGAGTCTCGGTCGATTAGCAGGTTTCTACGTTAGTCTTTTGTTACCCGGTTGGCTTCTTCCAGGCTGGTAACCCCCATTACCACCTTGCGCAGCGCCGATGTGCGCAGGTTATTGAAGCCTTCTTTTTTCGCCTGGTCGGCAATCTGAATCGAGTTGCCCCCTTCCATTATAATGCGCGAAATTCCATCAGTGATGCGAACCACTTCATACACACCCACGCGCCCCTTGTAGCCCTTGGAGCAGTGCTCACAGCCTACTGGTTGGAAAATTTGCCACTCGCTCTTGGGCACGGTAACCGTATCGAACCCTTCGTCTTTCAAGACTTCCTCCGGCAGCTGTGCCGGTTTCTTGCACTCACCGCATAGTCGTCGCGCCAGGCGCTGGGCGATGATCACACTCACGGAAGTGGCGATGTTGAAGGTGGGGACCCCCATATTCATCAGTCGGGTGAGGGTCTCCGGGGCAGAGTTGGTGTGCAGGGTTGAGAGCACCAGGTGGCCTGTTTGCGCTGCCTTGATTGCAATTTCTGCAGTTTCCAAATCCCGAATCTCACCGACCATCACGATATCCGGGTCTTGGCGCAGGAAGGAGCGCAGTGCTTCGGCGAAGTTCAGGCCTACCTTGTTGGAGACGTTTACCTGGTTGATACCCTCCAGGTTGATCTCCACTGGATCTTCGGCGGTGGAGATATTGCGCTCCGGCGTATTCAGAATATTCAGGCCGGTATAGAGGGATACCGTCTTACCGGAACCAGTTGGGCCGGTAACCAGGATCATGCCTTGGGGCTGAGCCAGCGCGTCCAGGTAGATTTTTTTCTGCTCTTCCTCGTAGCCCAGCGCGTCAATACCCAGTTGCGCGGAGGATGGATCCAGAATCCGCAAAACGATTTTCTCGCCCCACAGGGTGGGCAGGCTGTTTACGCGGAAGTCGATGGCCTTGGTCTTGGACAGCTTCATTTTGATTCGGCCGTCCTGGGGAACCCGCCGCTCGGAGATGTCCATTTTGGACATCACTTTCAGGCGGGCGGAGATACGGGTGGCCAGCTGGATCGGCGGGCGGGCGACCTCGTGCAATACGCCATCGGTTCGCAGACGTACACGATAGCTTTTCTCGTAGGGTTCAAAGTGGATATCCGAAGCCCCGGTGCGGATTGCATCCAGTAGTACCTTGTTTACAAAGCGCACCACCGGGGCTTCGTCACCGCCGGGTTCGTCATCGTCTTGCTTCGCATCACCGTTTTCAACGTCCAGGCCGTCCAGGTCTTCGTCATCAAGGCCGGCGAGGCCGCCGCCGATGTCGTTGTTGGATAGAAAGCTTTCGATCGCTTTGCCAAGCTTGTCGGCTTCCACGAGTACCGCGTCGGTACTGAGGCCGGTATTGAAATTGATCTCATCCAGGCCCGCGAGATTGGTCGGGTCTGCCACTGCCACGAACAGGCGATTTCCACGCTTGTATAAAGGAAGCGCGAAGTGCTTGCTGATCAGCTTCTCGTCAACGATATCCTTGGGGAGCAGGTCGAAATTGTAGCTGGAGAGGTCAAACAGGGGACTGCCAAATGCCGTCGAAGCAATATTGGCCATCTCGCGGCTTTTGATCAGTTTTGCTTCCACTGCGTGCTGGGCAAAAGTCTGCCCCTCACGTTTGGCCGCCTTGATGGCAGACTGGGCTGTTGCCTCATCAATGGCATTGTCAGAAACCAGCCGTTTGGCCAGACCGCTAAGTGGAGTGCTGCTCATTGGGAACCGATGTAATTTGCGTGCGTTGTAGGTTTATACTTGTTTAAATTTTGTTCTTAAGTGCCCGCCAGTAAAGGGAATTCCTTTGCGCGCACGTCTCAATATAGCGAATAACCCCCCGCCAGCCAATGATCCCGACGAGCCATTCCTGCAAGCTGTGAACTGGATATCTTCCCTGCGATCACGTCAGAACCCGAATTCTGGTTCGGTTTTTGAGGAGAAGCCCGTGACATCAATCTGGCAACCTATTGAGTTTCGGGAAAGTTTCCCATTGAGCGCTTCCCTTTATCTCCGGGCCACGTGACAATTTTCGTCACCAAATGCTATCAGCTGTACAAAACTTGAAAATGTTGGCTAATAAGTGCGCGGCACCAACATGACTTTCCTCTCAAACTGGTTTGCGAGGGCAATTTACACGCTTGCGCCTTTTGCCACATTACGGGTATCGTAACTGTCGATTTCCTCACGGGATTTCACTCAAAGAACAACAGTCTGTATGGAGACGGTTACAATGAAGAAGCAACAGGGCTTTACTCTGATTGAATTGATGATCGTGGTTGCGATCATCGGTATTCTGGCCGCGGTAGCAATTCCGCAGTACCAGAACTACGTAATTAAGACTCAGGTTAACCGCGTGATGAGCGAAGTGGGTTCCCTGCGTACCGCTATCGAAGCTTGCATGCTGGAAGGCCTGGACGAGTCTTTCGTTAACGCAGAATCTGCGACTGGCGATCCCGGTGAGTGCAACACTGGCTGGACCGGCAGCAACCTGCTGGGCGACGACCTGCAAGGCACCGCGCTGACCCTGACCATGGGTGATGCTGGCGACGTGCAGATCCTGGCAACCTTTGGTGGTAACGCGGCTACCGCGATCGATGCCCAGCAGCTGGCTTGGGACCGCAGCGTAGATGGTGTTTGGGGCTGCTCTACCGATGTAGAAGCCAAGTTCCGTCCGCAGGGCTGCTCCGCAGATCTGGGTGACGCGCCGACTGTTGAAGAGCAGACTCCGGCCTAAATTACAAATGGATTCGTTCCTTTTGTGAATTTGAAAAGAGAGGGCTCAGCCCTCTCTTTTTCGTTTCCCTGCCTATTTTAAGTCGCTCAAGACTGTACTTAAGCACCGAATAGAATGATAAAGCGTTTAGTTCTTTACCCAACCATTCTGGTTGGCCTGGTACTTTTCGTCCATTTCTGGCTTACACAGCCACTTTTTTGGAAATCCATTCCCTATCGCCTGCAAGCCTACAAGCTCGCCTTCACGCAAGTTAAATGCGATCCTGGAGCCCCCGCCGGGCTGGCGGATTTGCTGAAGTATCAGGCACTCCCGAATTTTTCCCTAACCGGGCAGGTTGTCTATATCAATCGGAGCGGCAAGCGCTTTAGTTGTTCGGTGGTGGCGGAAGATGATGGTGCGGTCGCGCGTTATCGCCTGGCGAGTATGACAAAGGCTGTCACTGCGCACGCGATTCTCAGCCTTGCGAATACGGAACAGTTAGACCTCGATAGCCAACTGCTTAGTTACTTTCCTGAAGTGGATCCCGGTAAGCTGCGTGATCCAAAGTTGAAAGCGGTTACCCTGGCGGAACTTCTGAATCACTCTTCCGGATTTGGCGGCCCATACGGCTCCGACAACATGGTTAAGCAGGGGGAAACGCCCTGGTGTCCGCATGATTTTAGTCGCCTTGAATCCATACGCTTGGCGGGCGTTCCCGGTACCAACCACGTGTACAGTAATGTTGCGTATTGTCTTTTGGGGGAAGTCCTCGCCAGGGTCACCGGTGTACCCTATCGCGATTATATTCGCAGCCACTATCTAGACGGCACTTCGTTAGAGTTTGTTGATGGCGGCTATCTTCCCGATGAGCCTGCTTACGATTTCAGAAACGAGCGCCGGTTTGAGGCGAGCTATGTAGACTGGTTGGACTTTCAGGCGCTTTCACCTGCTGCGGGCTTAATCGGCAGGCCTAGCGAGTTCGCAGATATGGTTTGGGAGCACTTACATGGCGATGCGGCGCAGATGTTGAGTGCGCCCCTGGTCCCCGGGTGCGGAAAAGATTTGATTGAGCGCTGCTATTCAATGAATTTTGAACTGGTCCTAGATGAAAGCAGTAAAGTCGCAACTGGAATTCAGCAGGGTTATCTACCCGGGGCGAGTTCATTGCTTGCCATTACCGAGAAAGGTGAGGTGCTGGTTTGGGTTTCTGCCGGAGCCCCTTGGCTTTTCGACTACAAGCGTCAGCTAAATTTTGCAGTGCAAAGCTTTTTAGCTAGTTCTTCAAGCTAGCTCGTAATTTGGGCATATAGATTACCTTAAAAAACAAATTTTTAGTTTCTGCAACAACTTAAGTACTCCTCCAAATTGTTTGGATTGGGATGCTGCGCAGTATTGATCTATGCAATTGTGAGTGGTTCGGGATTCCTGTGTGTAAATCGGAGAAAAAATAAGTGAGAAAACAGTCTGGTTTTACCTTGATCGAACTGATGATCGTGGTGGCGATTATTGGGGTGTTAGCAGCGACAGCGGTGCCACAGTATCAGGAGTATGTGGTCAAAACCCAGGTTGCTCGCGTGATGGGGGAGGTCTCAGTGCTACAAAG
Organism: Microbulbifer mangrovi; assembly: GCF_002009015.1. Lineage (GTDB taxonomy): Bacteria > Pseudomonadota > Gammaproteobacteria > Pseudomonadales > Cellvibrionaceae > Microbulbifer > Microbulbifer mangrovi. Next base: position 9,445 of record NZ_LZDE01000318.1, read on the forward strand.
CTCCGTGGAACTTTGCATGCTCGAGGGTAGGGGGAACACCGATTGCTTCTTCGACTGGGGTAGCAGCAACCTGCTCGGTGCAGACAGTATTGAGCTGCAGGATGGGCTCACAGTGAATATTGATCTGGCCAATAGCACCGCAGAGATCAACGCGGCTTTCGGAGCAAATGCCGCGACGGCAATTGCGGAGTCTGTTTTGATTTGGCAGCGAAGCGAAAATGGTGTCTGGAGTTGTGCTACCGATGTTCGTGATCATTACAGACCGGCAGGATGTAATGGAGTGGTGTCTGAGGAAGGGTAGGCTGTAGCAAGTTAATCAGTATCCTGCTCAGAAGTATAGCTGTCATCAGTTATTCGGCTCGTATTGTAATTCACGAATGCGAACCAAACTAAACTACTTGTTGGCGGTAATAAGTGCCCGATAGTTCTCTGCTACTACCTTCCAGAAGACGGGCATATTCCGTGCAGTGGTTTTTACCGTATATGCCGAAAATGGTACACATTGACCTATCAACCGGCAGGCTGGGTCCGTGCTGGCGCTGACACCACAACATATGTACCAATTTTTCAAGTTCTGATTTGTTCTGTACTCTGCTTTGCCAAATGTGATTACGGATAGCAAAGCATGGAAAAGGACAGTTTCCCCGAAGACGCGCTCTTCTTCGTCGCCGATGGTCATTACAGCACCGATCAAATCCTCGCGACGATTTATGGCCATTCGGCCGCTCGTGCCAAGCAACATTTCCTAAGCGTTAACTCTCACCTTGTTGGTGGTGCTGTGCGTCCAGGACAGGTAGTGATTATCACTCCACCAGATAGCGCAGCCTGCCAAAAGTGGGAGGTGGTGATGCAGGAGGCGGTTCGGATACACGAATCCGAACTGCGGGCTTTGAGTGAACGTGAAAAGAAGGTTCTGGCGAGAAATTATGCGTTTCTCAGTGATGTTGCGGGCTATACATCACCGATGTACGGGTGGGCGAATGGCTATTTTTCCCAGAAGACCAGGCTTGTGGAAAACCTGCTGGATCAGATGGATCGATTGTACCAGTCCAGCTACAAGGCCCATGGCCATCTGAACTCCGCCCAACACTTCGCAAAGCGACGTGCACTTTATGCTCAGCTGGACCAGGCTGTGAACGGAATGGTGCGTAGAGAGCTTTTTGGCAAGTCGGCTGGGGCTCGTGGAATTAAAAAACAGCTGGGGATAAGTAGCAAGGCGGTTACTCACCAGTGGAAGGCGAGTGGCCAAATTAGTTCAGTTGGCAAGCTGCGGGAAAATTATCAGGCGCTTATCAGAACTAGTAAAACTTTCTCCCGACTGGGGTACGTGGCTATTGGCGTTGACGTTTTGGGAGGCATTGCCAATATTGCCGAGGTGTGTACCTCTATGCCAGATTCTGCAAGTTGCTCAAGGGTCAAGTTTACGGAAACTGGAAAAGTTGCTGGTAGTATAGGTGGTGGAATGCTCGGGGGCTCTGCTACAGCCTACGCGACTTGCAATGTACTTTTCGGTCTTGAATCTGCAGGTACGAGTATTTTGTGGTGTGCGGTCGTAGCTGGAGCTATAGGGTCGTATGGCGGTTCTAAATATGGTGGAGACCTCGGCCAGGCGACTGGTCAGGTGATTTATGAGGTGAATGCTCGGTGAAACTAGATCAGATATTAATACTCATTTTGGGTGGCGGTTTCATATTTCTGTTTGTTCTTCTTTTGATCAACGCGATCTATATTTATCTTGCATATTATCCTGAGATTTCCAGAAAGATAGATGGTGAAACATTCAACGGTGGCTTTTTATTTGCCGCCAGTCGGTTTATGCACTGGGGGCACTTTTGCATCAGCCGTAGCCGCGCGCAAAAATTTGGGGTTGATGACATTTTTTCGGAACTAGACCGGCGGGCTCGTTTCCATCTGGTCTTTCACTGGGGCGGTATGCTCACCGGGGTGCTTTTGATGCTGCTGGGATGGTGCTTGCTGCCAGAGAATACATAGCCGTCAAATGTCATTAAGGGGAGCGCCTCCTTCAAGTTACGGCTCTCCTGAAGCAGCAGTTTTCTTCGTTGTTCTCAATACTAACTCGGGCGTTCACCAAGGAACGATAAATATGAAACAAGCATTATTTGCGACACTATTGTTTGCTTTTTGCAATTTGAGTGCAATGGCTCAAGACATCCGCCTCCCAGAAAAGCTACCAGAATTAGCCGAGACCCGAAGCGCTGACCTGGGCAAGGCTGAAGCCGGCCTCAAAGTAGGTGATAAGCCCGCAGACTTCACCGTACTTACCCACAAAGGTAAAGATGTCTCCCTGGGCGAATTGGCAAAGTCAAACGCACCGATCCTGGTCGTCTTCTACCGCGGCGGCTGGTGCCCCTACTGCAATGTGCAGATCCGCCAGTTGGCGGAGGCTTGGCCAGAGTTCGAAAAGCGCGGTATTACGCCGGTATTGATCAGTGTGGACAAGCCAGACGCGAGTGCTATGGCCAAGGCGACCTATGAGATTCCCTTCCCGGTACTGTCCGATCCTGAGCTCAAGGCCCATGAAGCGTTTGATGTCGTGGTGGAGATTGATGATGCCACCGCGGAGAAATACAAAACCTACGGCATTGTGCTGGAGAACTGGTCAGGCAAGGACCATCACAAGATTGCGGCGCCGGGTATTTTCCTGCTGGATGCCAGTGGCACTATACAGTGGGCGCATGTATCCAAGGATTACAAGACCCGCCCCAGCGTCAAGCAGTTGCTTGAGATGCTGGATGTGCGCGACTAATTCGTGATTTTTCGGGGCGGCGCTGGTCTCAGCCCGCCTCCCCAAATTTACCTACCGGCTCGACCTGCAGAGCCATTACCTCCGCCGTCTTCGCCGAGTTGTAATCCATAATCAACTGCGGCTCATCTGTAAACACCCCATCGGCATTCATTGCTACCACCAGGCTCAGATCATGGGGATGGTTGACCGTGAATACATAGCTTTTGAATCCCCGCCTGTGGCCGTCTGCGATGATTTCCGGACATACGAAATCCAGGCTCAGGTGGATGGAATAGGCTTGTAGTGGTTCACCGCAAGCGGCGAGATCCAGCGGTACACCGTCGATGAGGACGCCGCGGCGTACCTGGGGGATCAGTTTCATGCATTCATGAATCTGGCGGTGGTCAAACGACGAGATCAGGTACTGCTCGTAGGTGGCGCCGTTGTCGCGGATATAGGATTCCAGCTCTTTAGCCGCCAGTGCTGCACAATTGGGGCCTTTGAGCTCGATATTAAGTTGCACATTGTTGCCCACCAGCTCCAGTACCTCTCTGAGGGTAGGCACCTGCTCACCACCGGGTAGCAGCATCTGGCGCAGTGCGGCGGGGGCCATATCGGTGAGGAGCTCCTGTCCGGCGAGCAGCCGGCCGAGGCGACGGTCGTGTTTGACAATCAGCTCGCCGCCCACATTCCACACGTCGATCTCCACGCCGTCGATATCAAACTCGAGGGCATGGGTGATGGCCTGCAGGGTGTTCTCCGTGGCCCGCTTGGGATAGCCACGGTGGGCAAAGCAGAAGAGGGTGTCGGTAGTATGCATCTCGACGTCCACAGTTGCGGAGGCCTCCCAAGAATGTCTAAAAAGTATGACCGGGAGGTGACGGCGGCACAATTAATCAACGGGAAATCCGCCGAAATTTTTATATTGTTTGGGGCTGTAGGCGGGGATTTTTATAGCGGCAGGTTTTTTGCCGGGGCAGAACTACCAGGATAGCGGCTGCCCCGAGAGGGCTACTCGCCGGCCAGGGCGCGGTAGCGGCCGCGATGGAAGACGAGGGGTTCTCCCCCGCCGGCACTGAATTCCAGCACTTCACCCAACAGGATGGTGTGGTCACCGCCTTCGATATTTTGCGCACGACGACAGTGGAACAGGGCGGCGCAGTCGTCCAGTTGAGGAATGCCCTCTGGGCCTGCATGCCATTTCACTTGGCCGAACTTGTCCGCACCGCGGCCGGCAAACAGGTTGGAGACATGCTGCTGGTCCCCCTTCAATACGTGTACCACGTAGCGTTCGCACTGGGTGAAGGCGGCGTAGCTGAGGGAGCTGCGATCAATGCTCCACAAGATCAGGGCCGGGTCCAGAGAGACGGAATTGAAGCTATTGACGGTCATGCCTACCGGCTGTCCATTGGCGTCCAGCGTAGTGACCACGGTGACGCCGGTGGCGAATTCTCCCAGGGTGTCACGCAGGGCGCGACTGCGCTCCTCATTAGACTGGGCGATGGCCTCGGCGGTCTGTGTGCCGGATTCGACTGGGGCTGCGGGTTTACTGGATGCCGTCATACTTCGATCAAAATCTGTTCAATTTTTGTGCTGGCGGCCATTCTACGGGAAAAATGGCCGATTTGCGTGCTTTTCTTTGGAATACCCCGGCTATCGGGGTGATAACCGGGGTACCTGGGCCGTTTCAGTCGTGCATTAATGGCGCGCACTGGCGGCTCAGGGCGTCGCGCTCGGCAATGGCGCTGCCGGTAAGGGCGAAGCCGAGCAGGTTGCCTGCACTGTCCAGGAATTCTCCCTTGACGCCATCTGCACTAGTGGAGACTCTCCATTCACCGTCGCTGCCGAGACGCGGCGGGCAAACTACGGTGGGTCTCAGGGTGGTTTTCACTGCCACGGGCAGGCAGCCGTAATTTACTGAAGTCGGGGTTCCGGTGAGGGTCTGGGCCAGGGCGCGGGCACTCTGGGTGAGCGGCGCCACGTAGTAGAGGCTGTGGCCATCGACTTCGGCACAGTCCCCCAGTGCGTAGATGTTCGTATCGCTGGTCTGCAGCTGTCGGTCGGTGACAATGCCACGATTGACCGCAACGCCGGCGGTACCCGCGAGGCCGGTATTGGGCTTCAGGCCGAGGGCAGCGAGAGCGAGATCAGCTTCCACGGTGTCGCCGTTGACGAGGGTTGCACGAATCCCCCCGGGTGTTTTTTCCAGGCGCGTTACTCCCGCCCCCAGGTGGAAACGGGCGCCGGCCTGTTCCAGGGATTGCTGGATATCGCGGCCCGCGGCTTCGGGGAGCAGGTTGGCCAGGGGCCAGGGTTGCAGGTCGGTAACGTCTACCTGGTAGCCAGCCTGGATCAGGTCGTTGGCGAATTCACAGCCAATCAGTCCGGCGCCGATGAGCAGCACCCGCTTGCGGTTAGCGAGGGCGGTACGGAAGCGGTGGTAGTCGCTGAGGCTGTTGACCCGGAACAGGCGCGACATGCCGTCGCCTTCGATAGCGGGCAGTGGTGTGCAACTTGCGCCGGTGGCGAATACCAGACGGCCATAGCGCAGTTCCGCCTGAATCCCGTCGCTATCGGACACCGTAGTCAGTACGCGGGTGGCGCGGTCCACATCGGTGACATGGGTATGTACCAGAATTTCCGCATTGAGCTCCCTGGCCATGGTTTCCGCACTGGCGGTGGCCAGTTGCTGCGGTGTTTTGCCGTGGGCGAGGGACGCCGACAGCAGGGGCTTGGAGTAGAAGGTGCCATCGTCGGCGCTAATCAGTAGCAGTGGGGTGCGCTGATCCAGTTTGCGGAACTCTTTAGCCAGATGGTAACCGGCGAGGCCGGTACCGATGATCACCAGCGGGTCGGTGTCGTCGAGCGGGGCAGGTTGTGGCGCGGTAGGGGCATCTGCCGCCGGCGCTTGCTGGACCAGCACCATGTCGAAGTCTTCTTTGCCGACTCCGCACTCCGGGCAGGTCCAGTCGTCTGGAATATCTTCCCAGCGGGTACCGGCGGGAATGCCTTCTTCGGGCGCGCCCCTGGCCTCATCGTAAACCCAGCCGCATACCATGCATTCCCAGATTCTGCTGGCGGCCGCTTGCTGAGCGGTGTCACTGGCGCTTGTCGGAGTGGGTGCAGAAGCTGTGGTGCTGGTATCGTCTTGCTTGGACTCTTTGCTGGCAACCGCGGCCAGCATTACAAACTCGTCCTTGGTGGCGCCACACTCCGGGCAGACCCAGTCGTCGGGGATATCTTCCCACCGGGTACCGGGGGGAATTCCGTCATCCGGAGAGCCCTGGGCCTCATCGTAAATCCAGCCACAAATCTGGCATTCCCAAACACGAAAATCGGACATGAAGACCCCTGAATACTGCAAATTTCTGGTGTGCGGCCGGTCCGGCCCTTGTTATTTAAGGTGTGGAGTGTAGGGAAAAATGGGGAGAAAGTTAACGGCGCAGTTGCTGCGCCGTCCTATTTGTTGCCATCGGCAGGTGGCGGGATCAACCGTCGGTGTGCTGGGCGATACTGGTAAGGGCGCGGTGGTAGATCTCGTTGATCTGGTCGGTGTTTTCCACGGTGATCTGCAGGTCGTTGACCAGCCCGTTGGACAGACCGTAGACCCAGCCGTGTACCGACAGATCCTGCCCATTTTCCCAGGCGTCCCGCACGGGTGTGGTCTGGCATACGTGAATAACCTGTTCCAGTACGTTGAGCTCGCACAGCAGGTCCACGCGCTGCTCTTCGGGAAACAGTTCAATCAGGGTGTGATGTTTGTCGCGTACATCCTTGATGTGGCGCAGCCAGCTCTCGATCAGCCCGAGGCGTGAATCCTCCAGCGCCGCTTTCACACCGCCGCAGCCGTAGTGGCCGACGACCATGATGTGCTTGACCTTGAGCACCTCCACTGCGAACTGGATGACGGACAGGCAATTAAGGTCAGAGGGCACCACAACATTGGCTACGTTGCGGTGTACAAACAGTTCGCCAGGTAACAGATCCACAATCTGGTTGGCGGGAACACGGCTGTCCGCGCAGCCGATCCACAGGTATTCCGGGGATTGCTGTTCGGAAAGTTTGAGGAAGAAGTCTGGTTTTTCCCGGCGGGTAGATTCGGACCAGGCGCGGTTTTTCTGGATCAGGTCTTCGAGGTTTGACAAGGCAATCAATCCATTGGTGAGCGTTGGTGGTGCAGGATAGCGTGTTTGCCCACAGGCGCCAATCCGGGCCGGGTAACTATGTCGGTTCGCCGGTGGGCAGCCGGGGTTATCGACTGAAAATGACACGGGCTTCTGCTAACCTGCGTTGAATCATCCGCAACTAATTTCACCAGACAGGGAATGGCGTTATGGGGCTTCGCAATTCGGTGATCCGGCGTCCGCGCCGATTCAACAAGCACTCCACGAGCGCGGCTGGCCGGCGCAAAAAAGTCAGGTGGCTGTTGGCCCAGCGGGCCCGCGTACGCAACTACCGGCGCTTTTTTCTCATCCAGGGTGAGTTAACGGCGAAGGCCGAAGCTGCGCGTAATGGCGAGCAGCCAGAAAGCTCCGGGGAATAAGTGAAAAGAGGTTACCAATGAAAGAAAAACCCGAAGGGATACCCGTGCATACGGTCATTGCCGATTTCCGGGACCCCAAGCATGGCGCAGACCTGCTTGCACTGATGGATCATTACTCCCGCGATCCATACGGTGGCGGCGAGCCGCTGGCGGATGTATGCCGGCGCGAATTGCTGGATCGCTTGGCCGAGTTTCCCGGGGCCTTCTCGGTGCTGGCGTACCGCGGCGATGAGCCGCTGGGACTGACCAACTGCTTTATGGGGTTCTCCACCTTCCAGTGCAAGCCGCTGGTGAATATCCACGATGCGGTGGTGCATGAATCTGCGCGCGGTCTGGGTGTGTGTACTCTGATGATGGAAAAGGTCGTCGAGGTAGCCCGCGAGCGCGGTTGCTGCAAGATCACACTGGAAGTGCTGCAGAAGAACCTGCCCGCGCAGGCGGCTTATCGCAAGTGTGGCTTCAAGCCCTACGCGCTGGATGAAGAGTTCGGGCAGGCAGAGTTCTGGCAGCGCTATTTATAGCGCTGCCAGGTATTCGATTAGCGGTTCAGTAGTCCCTTCACCGCATTGGGGAGGTCCGCTGGCAGAAGAATGTTCTTGGCGTTGTTGGAGGTGGAGAGTTCTTCCAGCGCGTTGATGTAGCGCTCTCCCAGAAGGTACATCACAGGCATTTCCTGATCGCCAATGGCCTGGGTTACACGTTCAATCGCCTCGCGGCTGGCGTCGGCCAGTACCACCTGGGCCTTGGCGTCACGCTTGGAAGCTTCCAGGCGACCGTCGGCTTCGAGAATCGCGGCCTGTTTCTCACCTTCGGCACGGGTTACGGTGGCGCGGCGCTGGCGCTCTGCGGCAGCCTGTTCTTCCATCGCTTTCTGCATGGTGGCGGAGGGATTGATGTCCTGAATTTCGACGGTTTTCAGGTTGATGCCCCAGTCCGCGATATCATCAGAAATCCCTTCCTTGAGTTTCGCCTTGATCAGGTCCCGGGAGGACAGGGCCGAGTCCAGCGACATTTCACCGACAATGGAACGCAGCGCAGTCTGCACCAGGTTCTGGATCGCTATTTCGTAGTCCTCCACCCCGTACACCGCTTTCTCCGGCGACACGATGTTGATGTAAGCCACGGCGTTGGCAATGATGGTGGCGTTGTCCTGGGTGATGACTTCCTGAGACGGAATATCGAGCACGATATCTTTGGTGGTTACCTTGTACGGGACCTGGTCCACGTAGGGGATGATGACGTTCATACCCGGGTTCAACGTGCTGTGGTACTTACCCAGGCGTTGCACGATGTGCTTGGAACCCTGGGGCACGATACGAACGCCCATCCCAATGGTGATGATCACCAGCACAACCAGTGCCAGTACTACGGATAATCCTTCCATGTTTTTTATTTCCCCTTGAAATCGAGTGTGAAGGTTGGAATTGTTTTAGTGCTCAGAGTGGACTGACCACGAGAGTGTTACCGGAGATATTGATAACCTTTACCCGCTCGCCAATGGCAATTTCACTGGTGCTCATATACTGCCACTCGTCCTCGCCGAGAATGGGGGCGGGGAAGCGCAGACGACCGCGGGGCTTGCCAATATTGGAGTCGATCACCGAGCCTACCTGGCCGGCGAGGGCCTCCATCGCCATGCCGGAGGTGGTGCGGTCTTTCCAGTTGGGCTTGATAAATTTGAGCCATAGAAAAACCAGGGCGATGGAGAGTCCCGCCCAAAGTAGCAGCTGAGCGGTAATGGGCATGCCCACCGCCAACAGCAGGGCGCCCATAAACAGTGCGGAGACTCCGAACCAGAACAGGATAAAGCCGGAGACAAAAATCTCCGCGGTGACCAGAAGCAATCCCAGTACCAGCCAGTGCCAGTAGGCGATGTGTGTGTTGAGCCATTCGAGCATGCTGGCTTTCTCCCCGTAAAATTCCGTTGTAACAAACCCGTCGATTATGCCCTAAACCGTGAGCGAACGGTGACAACAGAATTTAGCGGTCGCCGCCTAGCCGCTAGTGTTTACCGCAGTGCATGCCACTCCGCTTGCGGGGCGCTTGAAACCCTCATGAAAATTTCCTGTAAGCGTCACAAATTCGCAGCAAATTTGTACGCTTGTGCAATACTTTTTGCAGGTGAATACGCATAAGTCATGCATCAATATTGTGCGAATGCGCCAACAAATTCCCTCTCAGCATCAAGAGAAATCATGGACGAAGATCTTATGCGATTGACTGCTAACCTGGCCCAGGGGCGCTACCAGTACAGTTGCGACGGCAGAACCATGCCAGTGCAGGATGACTGGCAGCTTGGGCGTGATGAACAGGGTCGACAATTGCTGGTCAGCCGCCGAATGGTGGGTGAGCAGGGGCATGGTATTGAAGTACGGGCATTGATGGCCGCGGGGCTGGTGACCGAATGCCGGGTAATCTGGAAAGACGAGGTAGATGAGGTAAACGCCCACTACCGCTTGACGCCCGCTCCAGGGCAGGCGCCGCATATGGGCGACGCGATTGAAGCGGAATGGACCGGCCCCAATGGGTTACAGCAAAGTGTGATCGAGGGACACAACCGTCTGTTGTTTCCGCTGATGCGAATTTTTATGGGACCGCTGCTGCTGCGCCTGTGTGACATGGAGTTCGGTTGTGAGGTAGTGGCGCCGGATATTGTCGATCCCTCCCAGCGGGGCAAGCTATTGGCGCCCCGGGTCAGCCATCGCCGCGCTGCCATCATGCCGGGAGACGCCAATATCCAGGGGGTACACGATCTGGGCCCGGATATCACGGCTTTCTCGTATCAGGGGGACGAGGCGGAGCGCGACGCCCACTGCTTCGTGGATCCCCGCGGCCTGCTTGTGGGCTACGACTGGCCCAGCAGCACTGGGCGCCTGTGGCAGGTCCGCCTTCGCGATCTGGAGTGGGCACCGGAGCTGAAATCGCTTTGTTGAGCCCGAGGCCAATACTCTGACCGACTCCACGCTATGAGTCTGTAAACCATGTACACTGGCGCCCTGTAGGTATTCAGGAGCGCCAGTCTTGCTTTTATCCCGTCGCTTTTTTGTTCACTTTTCGTTTCCTTCTCTGCTAGCCGCGGCTCTTGTCTGCGTGTTGCCCTGTGCACCTCTGCACGCGGCGGAGGACAGCGCGGAAACAGCCAGTGATATGCCGCCTGCGGTTTACGACGAGGTGGAGCTGTTGCAGATGGACGATTCCCTGCAAAGCGAAGGCAAGCGCCAGGAAAACTGTCTGCGGGAACAGCTGGTAACCGCACCGGCCAATATCACCCTCGAAGAGATGCGAATCCGTTGCCGCCTGTCGGTTATCCGCGATGGCCGGCAGCTCGAGGAATCGCCGGTTTTTGCCACTGTGCCGGAAGTGGAAGCCCACGCAGAGGGAGAGCCGCGCGCAAGCAAGCGTGCCAAGGCGATTCGCGAGGCGGCGGAAAACCCCTTTACCCTCGCCTCCCACAAGACCAACTATTTACTTCCCGCGGTGTATAACCCATCCCCCAATAAAGCAGGGCTTGAGGGGATAGAGGTAAACGGGGTGCCCATCGACCTGGATTCTATGGAGATCCAGTTCCAGCTCTCGGTTCAGGTGCCGGTATGGCGCGGATTCCTTGGTAATGCCTCATTTATGAGTTTTGCCTATACCAACCGCTCGTTCTGGCAGGCTTACAACTCCGACGATTCCTCGCCATTTCGAGAGACGAATCACGAGCCGGAGCTGATTATGACCTGGCTGAACGACTGGACCCTGTTCGGTTTCCAGAACGTTGCCAATCAGGTTGCCTTCAACCACCAGTCCAATGGCCGCAGCGAGCCATTGTCGCGAAGCTGGAATCGCGTTTACGCCAACTTTATATTCGAAAAAGACAACTACTTCCTCACATTCAAGCCCTGGTACCGGATTCCCGAGGATCGCGAAGACGATGACAATCCTGACCTGGAGTTCTATCTGGGTCACTTCGAATTTACCGGCGGGGTGGAGCGCGGTCAGCACAATGTCTCCATGATGCTGCGCAACAACCTGCGCTCGGATAATAAAGGCGCGGTGGAGTTGCGCTGGAGCTTCCCCATGGGGCGGCGGGTGCGCGGCTTTGTTAAATATTTCAACGGTTACGGCGAAAGCCTGATCGACTACGATGAAACGGTGCAGACGCTCGGGATCGGTTTCGAACTGGCTCGGGGCACCGGTAGCTGATTCAAACACAAGGTCCACGGATGGGATTTGACGACACTTACAAACTGAGCGCGCACGCGGTGATCACCAATGATGATGGTGAAATACTGCAGCTGCGAGCTACCTATGCGGACAAGACCTGGGGGCTTCCGGGCGGGGCATTGGATCTGGGAGAAACCATCCACGAGGCATTGCTCCGGGAGTGTCAGGAAGAGCTGGGACGGGATATCGTCATCGACTACCTGAGTGGTGTGTATTACCACCGGGTCTATAATTCCCATGTGTTTATCTTTCGCGCCCACTTCAAGGGAAATGGCGGTATCACCCTGTCATCGGAGCATTCCGATTACGACTATTTTTCTGTAAATGACCTGACGCCGGTGCAGCGTGTGCGGGTGCAGCAGTGTTTGCAGTTCAACGGAGAAGTTCAGAGCGCAAAGTTCTGAAGTGCCCGTATTTCCCGTGTATTGATTTCGTATCCCAGCGATTTTTCCGCAGTTATCGCCAATTTCTCCGGTATTCCCCCCATCGTCTCCTGCCTCCTTTAGTATCCGCCTTCTATGCTGAAAGATAAGAAGAAACGTTATGGGTGTAGAACTGACGATGCCTGATCTGGGCAATCTGTGCGAACAGCATCAGCCGCTGGAGTGCCGGGTGGCACTGGTCAGCAATGATCGCGATCTCAGTAGTAACTGGGTCGGTGCCCTGAATGCTACCGCCGCGCAGCACGAGAACCCTTTCGGGTTGCGCTTTGAGTCCGTTGCGACCAGCGCGCTGGAAAAGTGTCTGCGGGAAGAAGACCGCCTGCAGGCGCTGATCATTGATGGCGGCTGCAGCCCCGATGAGCTCAAAGCTGCCGAGCTGTTGGCGGATCGTATGCACGATCTGCGTGCCCAGCTGAATGTGTTCCTGGTGGCGCAAGATTCATTTTTGAATGACCAGGGCGGCGCCCCCGCATCCGTGCGCAAGCGCTTCGACGAGTTGTTCGACCGGCGCGAATGCAATTTCAATCATATGTTCCGCCTGGTGCAGGCCTTTATCGCCCGCCGTGCCTCCACGCCCTTTGCCGATACTCTCAAGGAATACGTATTCTCCGCCCGTGACGCGTGGCACACTCCCGGTCATTCCGGTGGTGACAGCCTGCGCAACAGCCCTTGGGTTGGGGATTTTTACCGGTTTATGGGGGAGCACGTTTTCAATACCGATCTTTCGGTATCGGTACAGGTACTGGACAGCCTGCTGGAACCCCATTCTGTGATCCAGGAGGCCCAGGATCTGGCGGCGCAGGCTTTTGGTGCGCAAAAGACCTTCTTCCTCACCAACGGCACATCCACAGCGAACAAAGTCGTCATTCAACAGATCCTTGGCGGTGGCGGCAAGATTATCGTAGACCAGGCCTGTCACAAGTCTGTACACCACGCCATCGTGATGAACCGGGTGGAGCCGGTATACCTCAAGTCTACCCTGCATCCCCAGTTCGGGATCTACGGCCCGGTATGTCGCAGTGATATTGAAGTCGCCCTCGACGAGCATCCGGACGCGGGCCTGCTGGTGATCACATCCTGTACCTACGATGGCCTGCGCTATGACCTCAAACCGATCATCGATTATGCCCACGAACGCGGGGTAAAGGTGCTGATCGACGAGGCCTGGTACGCCCACGGCTATTTCCATACCGAGTTGCGCCCGACGGCGCTGGAGTGCGGTGCAGACTACGTCACCCAGAGCACCCACAAGATGCTGTCGGCGTTTTCCCAGGCCAGCATGATCCACGTGCAGGATCCGGACTTCGACGAATTCCGCTTCCGCGAAAACCTGAACATGTATGCGTCCACCAGCCCGCAATACTCCATGATTGCGAGCCTGGATGTGGCGCGCAAACAAATGGTAATGGAAGGTTACGGCCGCCTGCGCCACTGCGGACAGATGGTTGCCACCCTGAGAAGGGAGGTCGATGCCACCGGTGTATTCCGCGCTCTGACACTGGAGGACCTGGTTCCGGCACCGCTGGCCAACGACAATATCCGCCTCGACCCGACCAAGGTCACCATTGATGTGTCCGGCAGCGGGTATTCCGGTAAGGAGATCCAGGTCAAGCTGTTCGACCAGTTCGGGATTCAGGTCGAGAAGACCACCTACAACACCGTGACCGTGCTGGTGACCCTGGGCAGTACCGAGAGCAAGCTGTTGCGCCTGGTACATGCGCTCAAGCAGCTGGCGCGCCAGCCGCGCAAGCGCAGTCATGTGGGTACTGCTCGCCAGCTGCCAGAATTTACCCATCTCAACTGCCTGCCTGCAGACGCCTACTTTGCCGAGACAGAAGAGCTGCCGCTGATGGATAACGGGGTGGCGGCCGAGAAAAAACTGGTGGGCCGAACCTGTGCCGATGAGATCGTGCCTTATCCGCCGGGTATCCCCGTGCTGGTGCCGGGCCAGGAAATTTCCGCACAGATCGTGCAGTTCCTGCAGCAATTGTTGCAGGGCCAGAATGCGACGGAAATTCACGGGCTGATTTTCCGTTCTGATGAACCCATGTTGCGGGTGATGAAGAAAGTTGAAAAACCTTCGAGCGCAGTCAAGGGCAGCAAGCAGAAGAAGTAGCCAGACATTGATGTGCGGGCGAGCGGGCAGGGAAGCCGATGCAGCAGGCAAAAAACACACCGCCGGAAACGATTCTTGTCGCCGGAGCCAGTGGCGGTCTCGCTACGGCTCTGGTGGAGAAATTATCCCGGCGCTTTCCCCGAGCACGGTTACTTACCATCAGTCGCACGGGCATCGCATCTCCTGCGGGGCGTCACAGCCACCATTCTGTGGACCTCAGTAATCCCGAAACCATTACCGACGTTACCGAGTGGTTGCGTTACGAGTCGTTGCCAAACTGGGTGATTCACTGCAGTGGCATTCTCCACTGGCCGAATCATCTGCCGGAAAAGAACCTTCAGCAGTGTAAGGACGAGGCGCTGTTACGCAGTATTGCGGTCAACGTACTGAGTCATCTACACCTTGCCCAGGCACTCGCGCCGTTGTTACAGAAGCGTTCGCCCCTCACCTGGGCCTCCTTGTCCGCCAAGGTCGGCAGTATCGAAGACAATCACCTGGGTGGCTGGTACAGCTATCGCATGAGCAAGGCCGCGTTGAATATGCTGGTGCGCAACCTGTCCATAGAGTGGGGCCGGAAGCTCGACTGTTGCCGGGTGGTTGCAGTGCACCCGGGGACCACCGATACAGCGCTGTCCAAACCTTTCCAGCAAAATATTCCCGTAGATAAACTGTATTCACCAGCGCAGAGCGCCGATAGAATCGTGTCCGTGCTCGAGCAGTTGTGTGATGCCGATACCGGCAAACTGCTGTTCTGGGATGGATCACAGATACCCTGGTAATTGGAGGTGGGTGCAGGTGGATTGGGAAAAGTATCTTGCGGCAATCTGGCGACCGAAGACGGCGACTCTGAGACCGGTGCGCCGGATGGATCCGGTAACCGCTGATCAATTGCTGGGGATCGATACCCAGAAACACGCGCTGTTCGACAATACCCGCCGCTTTCTGCAAGGTGAGCCCGCCAATCACGCGCTATTGTGGGGGAGCCGCGGAACCGGCAAATCCAGTCTGATCAAGGCATTGTTGAATAGCTTTGCCGATGACGGTCTGCGCTGCGTCGAGGTCAACTTCCACGATCTCGATGATATCCCCGAAATTATTGACTTTCTGGATGACGAGAATTCACGGAATTTCCGCTTTATCCTGTTCTGTGATGATCTTGCGTTCGAGCGGGGGGATGCGCGCTACAAAGCCCTGAAGAGCATTCTCGAAGGCTCCCTGGAGTTGCCGCCGGAAAACGTATTGCTGTACGCAACATCCAACCGCCGCCACCTGTTGCCGGAAGACGCATCAGCGAATCGGGACACGCGGATTGTCGACGGTGAGTTACATCACGGAGACCAGGTTGAGGAAACACTTTCCCTCGCGGACCGCTTCGGCCTGTGGTTGAGCTTTTATCCCGCCGACTGGGATACCTACCTGCAGATGGTCGATCAGCTCTTCGCCGACTTTGACGGTGATCGTACCGAACTGCACACCGCCGCCAAACAGTTTGCCATGTTGCGTGCCAGCCACAGCGGCCGAACCGCGCAGCAGTTTTATCAGAGCTTCTCCGTATAAGTTTCCCGGGGTTGGCCCGGGTTAATTTTTGCCGGTATTCAATACCTCCCGCGGGCTAACGCCAAACATCTTGCGAAAGGCCGTGGCAAAGTTGGCGGGGCTTCGGAATCCTGCCAGCGCACTCGCCTGCTGGACATTCATATCTCCCGCGCGCAGTGCATTCAGTGCCTGATCCATACGCAGGCGGCGGGCATACTCCATCACACTCATCCCTTCCAACTTGCGAAATAGCCGCTGCAGGCCAGTGGCACTGGTTCCCGCGGCCCGTGCGATCTCTGCAACACTCTGCGGTTCACTGGTATTCAGCTGGATCATTGTTCTGGCGCGCTGGAAGCACTGCAGCTCCCGCGTGGTTGCGCCTGTAAGTTGCGGCCGGTTGGCGAGTGCCGGAGTCGATAGCTCAGTGGTGGCTGTCGTACTGGCCAACAGTTCAATCACCTTCGACTCCAGCAGCAGCGGGTTGCTTTGGGTAACGGTATTCAACTGCCTGATGATTTCCCAAACAAGTAATTGCTTGTGTCGCGAAAGACGCTCGGAAAAAAAGCGTAATGATTCCAGCTGATCGTTACCAAGCGGGCGTTGACCATCGCTAAACCTGCTTTCCAGCCAGCGGTCGGAAGCGGCGATGGAAAGATAGCGAACCTGCTGGGGGTGCCGGGAGATACGTTGCATCGACTGCGGGGATTGCGAGTGGATGGCGAGCATTTTTTTCGCGGTGTTCTCAACACTGGGCTCGTTAAACCGGTGACGGCAATTTGCCACGTGAATCTCAATGTCTCCACGTAGAAAAATGATGCAGTACAGGCCGGCCTCCAGTTTGGCTGTGGCGGTATAGGCACACTCCTCCCGGCTGTCGCCGAAACGTATAACCAGTCCCTCCCCAAGTGCTCGTTGGTGGAAGTGACCCTGCATCAAAATACTTTGCGGGGAGATGCTGGCATCCGTCAGTTTCAATTCGACACCGGGCCGTTGCCTGAAGTCCTCTACCTTGATCACCTGATGGGGGAGGGAAGTACCGGGGGGAGCTACCTCGAGCTCTTGTTGGGTGATGGCCATAGGGGACGTCAAATTTCGCTGAAAAGGGTGAATAACTACACAATCTCTAAAGATCGGGCGTTAGGAAAAACAATCTGGTTGTCTGGCAAAGGTGTTGCCGTTGCCTGCCGGTTGCCACCTCATTAAGATCCGCCATCAATTTAAACGCGAATGATAATGTGTATCAACTGCGTTTTTGGCTGCGGCCACTTTTTATGCAGTTTATCTGCATGACCAGTGGTTCTGGCTGATTTTTAATCAATGGGGGATTTATGAGCGTACGCAGATCAGCGCACACCTGCCTGTTGGCAGCGTCTTCACTATTGGCTCTCGGGGTAGCCCAGGCCAATGCGCAAACCCAGGGCAAAAAGGGGGCAGACCTTGAGGAAGTCGTCGTGACTGCAACGGGGCTTTCTTCGGCCGCTTCTACTGCAAAAACGGGCATTCCCATTATGGAATCGCCGCAGACCATCTCTGTGATCAGCCGCGAAGAGATCGATCTGCGTGCCGCGTCCACCATCGCCGATGCGCTTTCCTATACCGCAGGTGTTCAACCTGAGCCATCCGGTATCGATAGCCGTACCGATGAAATTTCCGTGCGTGGCTTCGGTGCCGGTGGTTTCTCCTCCAACAACAACTTTGTCGATGGCCTGCGCCTGCCCGCTGGCGGCCAGTGGACCCGTTTCGGCTTTGATACCTTTGGCCTGCAGCAGGTTGAAGTATTGAAAGGCCCGTCCAGCGTACTCTATGGCCAGGCGGCACCGGGCGGTATGGTGAACATGGTCACCAAGCGTGCTGGCGCGGAGAGTCAGCAGGAGCTGCTGGTTCAGGGGCAGGGTTACACCGATCTGGACAACTTTTCCGGCCGTATCGCCGGTGACTTCGGCGGAACCCTGAACGAGGCGGGCACCGTGCACGGCCGTGTTGTGACCGTTGCCGAAGATGGCGATACGCAGGTAGATGGCGTTTCCAAGAGTCGCTATTACGTTTCTCCCAGTGTGACCTGGACCCCCAGCGACGCCACCACCTGGACTTTCCTCACTCAGTACCAGCGTGATGAAGGCGGTGCTACGTTCCAGTTCCTGCCTTCCCTGGGCACTCTCGAAGCTTCCAACGGCCAGTACATCGACAACGATGCCAATATCGGCGAAGTCGACTGGAATACCTTCGACCGGGACCAGTTGCTGGTGGGCTCTTTCTTCGAACACGACCTCAACGAAAACCTGACCCTGCGTAACAACGCGCGCTATACCCACATCGACACCCTCTACCGTGTCACCGTACTCTCCGGCGACACGGTGACAGACTGTGCGGCTTCCCCTTACGGCGAGCAGTGCATCGATGGCCAGACCATCGGCCGCCGTGCGGTGCAGGGCGATGGCGAGTCAGACGGTTATGCCATCGACACCCAGCTTGAGGGACGCTTCGACACTGGCAATGTGAATCACACCCTGCTGGGCGGCCTGGACTACTTCCATACCGAGTGGGAACACTATCGTGATCTTGTGATGCTGCCGGATACACCTCGCGGGCAGGTCGATCCGCTGTGGGATATTTTCAACCCGGAATACCGCGGTGCCGAGGACTATGTCGAAAACTTGAGTCCGCAAATCTACGGCGCTTCTACCAGCAAGCAGACCGGCCTGTATCTGCAGGACCAGATCAGTGCGGGCAAACTGCGGATCAACATCGGTGGTCGATACGACTGGGCTGATGACGAAAGCGAAGACCTGCAGACCGGTGAAACCTTTTCTACCGAGGCGGACGAGTTTACCTGGCGCACCGGTGCGGTTTACCTGTTCGACAATGGCGTAGCGCCCTACGTCAGCTACTCCGAATCTTTCCTGCCGCAGGTGGTGGACCCTTCGCAGACACTGGGTGGCGTGTTGTTTGAACCAACCACCGGCGAACAGGTGGAAGCCGGTGTCCGCTACCAGAGCGGCAACAATATTTATCTGAGCTTCGGTGGCTTTGAGATCACCCAGGAGAATGTTTCCACTTCCGACCCGAATGGCGAGCTGTGTGGTCGCCGTGTGTGCCAGGTGCAGGCGGGAGAGGCTCAGGTGCGCGGCATTGAGCTGGAGGGCCGCGCTTCTCTGGCTACCGGAACCACGCTGATCGCTTCCGCTTCACGTCTGGATGCGGAGATTACCAGGTCCAATGATCCGATTGTGGGCAATAGCATGTCCCAGGTACCGGATGTACTGGCGTCCTTATTTGTGGATCACCGCATTGAACAGGGCCCGCTGGCAGGGCTCGGCTTCGGAGCGGGGATGCGCTACACCGGCACGAGCTATGGCAACACCACCAACACCATCGTGATCGACGATTACACCTTGTTCGATCTGCTGATGCGCTATGACCTGGGCGTTGCCCGGCCAGAACTGGACGGTGTTTCCGTGTCCCTCAATGCGCGCAATCTCAACGACGAGCGGTATCTGGTGACCTGTACTACTAGCCAGTCCTGCTTCTACGGCCAGGGCCGGGTTGTCACTGCGCGACTGCAGTACCAGTGGTAAGGGCTTCATTGTTTCCGCAGAGTATCGAGGCCCGCCTGGCGGGCCTTGTCCCGCTTGGATTCCGGCGAACAACGGAGAATTTTCTTTGACCGCGCTACTTTTGATTTCCGCTGCAGTGCTGATCGCATTGGGTTCCGGATTGTTGTATCTGGCAAGTGCCAATCAGCGGCTGCTTTCCAATGTACTTCCCTCCCGGTTGTTCGCCAGTTCCGGACTGCTTCTACTGGCGCTTGCCTTGACCCTGCTGCTGCAATATTCGGGCACCGGTAGCGCTGTGTTTATTCTGATGACCGCGGTGATGTTTATGTGGACAGTACCGCCCATGCTGATTGCCTATTCGAGATATAAAAGGGAGGGGCAACGGTGACTAAAAGGCTACCTAAAGCGCAACAGCTCTCCAGCGAACACTGGTTTGGCAAGGCGAGCGCCGGTGTATTTGCGGGCTATCTGCTGACCATCGCGATCTGCGGCATTTTTTCCCGTTTTGGTCCGTTGGAGGTGGGTTTTTTCTCCGCGCAGGCACAGATCACCATGTGGTTGGTGGCACCCGTGTGGGGACTGATATTGAGTTTCTGCTTTCTGTTCCAGAGTAGTGCGCGCGCCTGGGCCTGGTTGGGTGGGGCCAGTGTGGTTTTGTGGAGCATTCTTTTGCTCTTCAGGTTTGTCATCGGGTGAGGCGGGTATTGGGGCAACAATCATGAAAATACGTAGTGACATTATTCGTATGTACCGCGACATTCACAGCTGGGTGGGAATTGTCTGTGGTCTTGCGCTGTTCATCGCGTTCTACGCGGGCGCTATTACCATGTTCGAGGCGCCGTTAAACCGCTGGGCATCCAAGCCGGCGGTGTTTAGCGAACATACCCCGCTGGAGAAAACTCCCGAACTGGTTGAAAAAGTACTGGCAGAGTACCCGAAAGCCGCGGGGCGCTATGAAGTTACCCTGGATGCAGGATTCGCAGATCGACCCGCACGAGTGATGTGGAGCACTGGTCCTCGCGGAAGAGGTACTACTTATTACGCAGAGCTGGCGGAAGACGGTTCGCTGCAGGTGCATACAGAGGGACCCTCCGCGGTGGGGCAGCTGGTGGATGACTTGCACCAGCAGGTGGGGATTCTGCTGGACCACGAGCTGGTTATGCAGTTGGTGGGTGCTATTTCCCTGATGTACTTTATCGCACTGATATCTGGTGTGATCGTCCTGTTGCCGACACTGGTCAAAGACCTGTTTATTCTGCGCATTGGTAAAAATCTGAAGCGTATGTGGCTGGATTTACACAACGCGCTCGGCCTGTTCAGCTTGCCATTTCATATTATCATGGCGTTAACGGCAGTGGTTTTTGCGTTCCATGACCTGTTTTACGCTTCCCAGTGGACATTGCTGGAAAAGAACGGCCGGCCGGAATTTCACGAAGAGGTGGCGGAGCATCGAGAACCGCTGGCGCCACATCAGATTGTTGCCCGCCTGCGGGAGCAGGCACCGGGCTTCAAGCCGCTGTATATGCAGTTCCATGCTGAGGAGGATCACGGTCTGGAACTTCGGGTGTCCGGGAGCAATCCCCGCCATGGGTCTCGGGCTCCGGGTTATGGCATTGCCGGGGTAGATCCCTATACCGGTGACCTCACCTCCACGGATTACATGCCCGGCGAGCAGGATGGCTGGTACGCGACACTGACCAGCTTTTTCTCCCTGCATTTCGGTAACTTTGGCGGTAACCCGATCCGCTGGACCTACTTCCTGCTGGGGCTTGCCGGCGCCGTGCTGTTCTATACCGGAAACCTGCTGTGGATCGAGTCCCACCGCAAGAAACGCCGCAAGGGCTACGAGCATCTAGATGTACAGCAGACAAAGCCTTCCATCATTCTGGGCGCGCTGACCGTAGGTATTTCCCTTGGCTGTATTGCCGGAATTTCCACAACCATCGCCGCGGCCAAGCTGTTGCCACTGTGGACGGATGCGCTGGCTGCGTGGCACATGGGGATCTATTACACGGTGTTTTTCCTTTCAGTGGCATGGGCCTTTTATCGCGGTGCAGCAAGGGGTGCTGTGGAGTTGCTATATGCCTCTGCTGTGGCCACCTTGTTCATCCCTGCTGTAAGTCTGCTTTCTGCTCTGTTTCCCGGCGTTGGCTGGAATCACGGGGGGAGTACCTATTTGATCGATGTGATGGCAATTATCGGTGCAGGGTGCTTCGCATTCCTTGCGGGCAAGACCGTGCAGCGGATTCACAACGCGCCGGAATACAGTATCTGGTATGTGGGGGAAGAGGTATCGCCGACGCAAACTGTCTTGGGTGCTCAGCTGCAGTAGTGATGTGCTGCATTGAGGTAAGCGCGTGTTTTCTTTCGCCACTTGTCTGGCTCGGTAACCTCGCTGTCCAGCAAGTGTGCAGCCGAGAGCTGGGCGCGAAGCAGGGCGCGTTCGGCGCGATAGAAATTTGACAGGATCTGCGCTGGCCGGTCGCCGCTCGATCGATAGTAAAATTCAACACACGCCTCTCCCAGTTCCGCATGTCCCAGTAATTCGCACTCGAGCGCGAGATAGCTCAGTTCATCCACCGGGTCAACGCAACGCAGGTTGGGGTCAAATTCAAGGCAGTCGATAATTTGCGGCGGCTGGGTCAGGAAGCAGTGTTCCGGTCTCAGGTCACCGTGCCCCTCGACGATTTTCCCCTTCGCCGCACGTTCGCCGAGGAGTTCCGCTTCGCGCAGGATAAAGTCCAGTAGGGCGTTTGCCAGCTGATCGATTTCTTTGGCATCCAGAGACACTTCGGGGACTTTCAGCTGGTTGCGCAATTCCCTGCAGCGATGGCGCAGTCTTGCCAGATACTGCTCGGGCTGTATGGGAACTGGTTCTGCGGTCCGATAAAAGTCACACAGTCGCTGTAGCAGTGGTGCCAGTTGTTGCGGTGTGGTGCTGTCTATCCGATAGGGAAGCGAGGCGTCTTCCCGTAGACGGCGCATTTTGACCAGCCATTCCACTGGCAAGCCCCGCTCATCCAGGTTCAGCTGCCCGAGCTCATCGACTCGCAGCGCTACCACATCCAGGTAGGTTCCATCGGTCATACGCCGGTTCAGGCGCAGTTCTTCGCGGCAGATGACATATCGTTTTTCCAGACTGCTGAAATCGAGATAACTGGAGCGCACCGGCTTTTTCATTTTGTAGACGTAGTGGTCCGTGAGAAACACCCGGGCCATATGGGTCTCTATGAGCCGCACTGTTTCCGTGCCCTCGGGGTAGCTACTGGGAGATAGCAGGAAGCGGGTCTTCTCTTCCAGTCCAGGGTTTGTGACGTTGGAGTCGGTCATGGCGCGCTTTGTCGTTGGGCCTGTTTGCTAGTCTAGTTTTATTAGGCATGTATTGAGCGCATTCCGGTTTGAGATCTGTATTTTGTCAGTCATCGAGGTGTGAGTCGTGATGACGCCGTTTTATGATCGCGTGGAAGCAGGGCGTCTACTAGCGGAGGCGCTGCGTTCCTCCTTGCCAGATGACGCAAAATATCGGGATGCCATCGCGCTGGCGTTGCCGCGTGGCGGTGTGCCTCTCGGTCTGGAAGTGGCGCGTGCGCTGCATATTCCTCTCGACTTGATGCTGGTGCGCAAGCTGGGCGTGCCGGGTCACAGAGAGCTGGCGATGGGCGCGATTACCAGCGGCGCGCGGGTAGTGAATGAAAACGTGATCGCGAACTGTGGTATCAGTGATGAAACGCTGGATGCCGTGGCGAGTGAGGAGCGCTTGGAACTCGAGCGACGCGCCAGACGTTACCGCGGAGACCGACCCTGGCCCGACCTGGAAGATCGCTGCGTGATTCTGGTGGACGATGGTATAGCCACCGGTGCCACCATGGAGGCCGCCGCGCGCGCAGTGCGCCTGCAACAACCGGCATCCATTGTTCTCGCCGTGCCGGTTGCGCCGCCGGATGCTCTCGCGCGCTTCACTCCCCTGGTAGACAAGATTGTGTGCCTGGCTACTCCGGAATCTTTCTGGGCTATTGGCGCCTGGTATCGAGACTTCTCTCAACTAACGGACGATGAGGTTATCGCAATGATGTGCGAAGCTGACATGTTGGCAGGGAGGAAAGATGGATAATCACGCGGTAACTGCGCGATGACCGGTCTGAAACTGTTTAGCCTTGAGGCCGGTGCTGAGTTCGCTGAGCGCCTATCCGCTGCGCTCGCTGTACCGCGGTCTGCCCACGAGGAGCGCGATTTCGTCGATGGCGAACATAAGATCCGTCCTTTGGAAGACGTGGAGGGCGATGATGTCTATGTGGTGCAATCCCTGTATGGCGACGCGAGTATCGGCCTAAACGACAAACTCATACGTCTTCTCTTCTTTATCGGCGCGCTAAAAGATGCGGGTGCTGCCAGGGTTACCGCCGTTATTCCTTATCTCTGTTACGGTCGTAAAGATCGCCGCACCAAACTCCACGATCCGCTTTCCAGTCGTTACCTGGCGAGCTTGTTTGAATCGCTGGGCACGGATGCGGTCGTGACGCTGGACGCCCACAACCAGTCCGCATTTGAGAATGCCTTCCGTTGCAGGACTCTGCATCTGCCGGCCCAGCGCTTGTTTGTGGATTTCGCGGTACGGCAGCTGCAGGGAGATCAGCGTCGATTGGTGGTGGCTTCGCCAGATGTTGGCGGGGTGAAACGCGCGGAGGCCATGCGTCAGGCGCTTGGCGAGCGGCTGGGGCGGGAAATCGGCCGCGCATTTGTCGAGAAATACCGCAGTGCGGATCAGCTCTCCGGGGGCACATTGATTGGCGACGTACGCGATGCCTGTGTGCTGATCGTCGACGACCTGATTGCCGGTGGCGGTACAATCACCCGCGCAGTTGGCGCAATTCAGGGCGGCGGCGCCGCCCGGATCTGGGCGCTGGCCAGTCACGGGCAATTCTGTGGAGATGCTCTGGCGGGACTCGGCCGTTTGCCCCTGGAGGCAATCGCAGTAACCAATTCGTTACCACAGGCCACAGCGAAACCGCTCCAGGTCGTGGACTGTGCGCCGCTGATCGCAGCGGCAATACATGACCTGCATTACGGTGGCCCGGCGACACAGCTGGGCTTTGATTAGCCGCGCAGGTTACAAAACCAATGGATTGCCGCGTTCGATAATCGTCATTACATCAACTCCCGTTGGTAAAGTGCCGGTATTACCTATGCCGCGTGTTTCCAGGCGCGAGGCGATAAATCCCTCGGCAACGGTACTGTTGCCCGTTTGCATCAGCAGGTGACTCTGCATCGTCAGTGCCAGCTGGTCGACGATGTGTCGTGCGCGGTATTCGATATTGTCCATCTCCGAGAGCTGGCTTTTCAGGTGCGCCACTGCTCGATCAAAGCGCAGGTCATTGCCTTTGCTTTTTTCCAGTTCGTCATACCAGTTGGTGAGTACCTCTGGTGTCTTCGTCAGGGCCCGCAGCACATCCAGCGCCTGAATATTGCCGGACCCTTCCCAGATGGCGTTGATCGGCGCATCCCGGTAGAGGCGTGCGGTAATAAAGTTTTCGATCACGCCATTTCCACCAAGGCATTCCATCGCTTCATAGGCGTGGTGTGGGGTGCGTTTGCAGATCCAGTATTTCCCGACAGCGGTACCAAGTCGCATCAACAGTTTTTGTTGTTCGTCGTCCAGGTGATCCATCGCCTGTGCCATACGCATGGTCATGGCGACGGAACCCTCCACCTCCAGCTGCAGGTCCGCGAGCACATTCTGCATCAGTGGCTGGTCAATCAGAGTTTTGCCGAAAGCGCTGCGCTGGCTGGCATGATAGATCGCCTGGAGGGTCGCCTGGCGCTGGCCACCGGAGGATCCGATCATGCAGTCAAATCGGGTGGCGGAGACCATTTCGATAATTGCCGGCACACCGCGTCCTTCCTCGCCCACCAGCCAGCCGAGCGCACCGCGCAGTTCGATTTCCGAGGAGGCATTGGACACATTGCCGGCCTTGTCCTTGAGTCGCTGGACCTGTATCGGGTTCTTGCTGCCGTCCGGTCGCCAGCGCGGTACAAGGAAACAGCTGAGGCCGGCTGCGGTCTGCGCCAGCATCAGAAACGCGTCGCACATCGGCGCAGAGGTGAACCACTTGTGGCCTATCAGCTCATAGCTGCCGTCGCCGCAGGGCGTCGCCGTGGTGGTGTTGGCGCGCACATCGGAGCCGCCCTGTTTTTCGGTCATACCCATACCGATGGTCAGCGCGGCCTTTTCCGTGTGCGGGCGGTTGCTGGGATCGTAGCCGCGATCGGTGATTTTGGGTAACCATTCGTTGGCCAGTGCCGGAGTCAACCTGATAGAGGGCACTGAGGCAAAGGTCATGGTTACCGGACAGCCGTGACCGGCCTCCACCTGAGAATGCAGGTAATACTTGGCGGCACGTACCACGTGTGCACCGGGTTTCGGGTCGGTCCAAGGCGCGGAGTGCAGCCCTTCGCTCAGCGCGAGCTGCATCAGCTGATGATACGCCGGGTGGTAGTTGACCTGATCCACCCGGTTGCCCACCCGGTCGTGGGGTTCGAACTTGGGCTTGTAGTGATTGGCCTGAAAGCCGCGCTCGATCCACTCGGGACGGCCGCATACCTCACCGTAGCGTTGCAGGTCTTCTTCCCCCCAGTGGCCGCCGTTAACCTGAACAGCCTCGCGCAGCGCAATGTCGGCAGCGTAGAGATTGTGTCCGTGCAGGGGCGCGGGCTGGTTGAGCACGGTGTGTGTGCTGGCAAGAGCGGACGGAGAATGGTCTTTGTTCATGGATTATCTCTCTATAGACCTGCAGTCAGTGGCCGAGGACCGGCCCTGGCATTAGGGTAGTCAGCGGAGCGCACTTTTACCGTTTATCCTACTGGCTTCTCGGCAATCACAATTGCCATTTGCTGTCGGCGGCCTTGTCGAGTTTCGCCAATGTCCCGGGAGCGAGACCTACCCACGTATTTGCCGACAATATTTGACAGCGTTGTCAGTATCGGCCATTCAAGGATAGTATTCGACATTCAATTCGATCGCGAAGGGATGTTTATGGTGCGTTGTTCTATGGCGGGTATACGGCTGTGTCTGATCGCATGTCTGGTGCTTTCTGCCGGGTTGGTGACAGCCGGTGAAACGGGTAGGGCAGAGCCTGTCAGTCCGGATGCGTTGGCTGTGATGGGGTATTACACCGGGGATGGCAGAGATCTCGAACGCTACGATTTCAACAAGCTGACCCACTTGATATACAGCTTTGTATATCTGGATGGAAATAAAGTCAGCTTCCGCGATACCGCTGCCATCGATGACTACCGTCGGTTACTGGCGCTAAAGAAGACGTATCCGCATCTGAAGGTGATGCTGGCTCTCGGTGGCTGGGGCGGGTGTGAACCCTGCTCGGATGTTTTCTCCTCCGAGGAGAATCGGCAGGCATTTGCGCGCTCCGTAAAGTCGGTGCTGGTGGATATTGGCGGCGATGGCCTGGACCTGGATTGGGAATATCCCGCCATCGAGGGGCATCCGGGTCATCCCTACAAACCGCAGGATCGACAGAATTTCTCCGCGCTGGTGCATGCACTGCGTTCCACCTTGGGTGAGGGATACCTGATCACCGTGGCTGCCGGCGGGTTCGATGAATTTTTGCAAAAGTCGTTGGATTGGCAGGAAATCGCGCCGCTCATCAATAGCGTCAACCTGATGAGTTACGATCTGGTGAACGGGTTCAGCACGGTGACCGGTCATCACACACCACTGTATTCCACTGCCGACCAAAAACAGTCCACAGATAATGCGGTGCGTTTCCTGCTGGATGCGGGGCTGCCAGCGAAAAAAATCGTGATCGGTGCGGCGTTTTACTCGCGGGTGTGGGAAGACGTGAAGGATGTGAATAACGGGCGTTATCAATCCGGGCGTCATGTCCCGGGGCTGCGATATTCACAATTGGCCGCGGAGTATCGCCCTGAAAATGGCTTTCAACTGTTCTGGGATAAAGATGCGGTTGCTGCCTATGCTTACGACGCGGAAAATCGGCGATACGCGACCTTCGATACGCCGCATTCCCTGACCCTGAAAACCCGTTACGCAAAAGAGCTGGGTCTCGGCGGCATCATGTTCTGGGAGCTGCCGGGGGATAGCGATGACGGCGCTATGCTCGACGCGGTTTTTTCAGAAAAAACCGCGGAGTAAGCACGTTGATCAGATGCTGCGTTTGCCGGAGAGGTTAAGCGTCAGCTCCAGCAGCCCCGCCCAGGGATCCATTTCTTTGCCGCCCTTGATGGCATTGTCTACGGCGCGGGCGCGCAGCAGGAAGTTTTCCAGGTGTCTCGGGTGCAGGCGCCGGCAGGCGGCCTGTACCGCGGGCTGACGTTTCTGGATGCGCACCAGACGGTTGATGGGTTGGCCTTCGTCGAGTTTTTTCTGGATGTCGATGAGGCTGCGGATTTCACGGGCGATGGCCCAGAGCACCACGGGGGCTTCCACACCTTCGGCGCGCAGTCCCTGTAAAGTTCGGACGGCACCGGCGGCATCGGCGGCGAGGGCTTTGTCGATCAGGCCGAAGACGTCGTAGCGCGCGGAGCTGGCGACGGCATTGTTCATGGTGTCGGCGGTGATGACGCTGTCGCTGGCAAGCAGTTTCAGCTTTTCGATTTCCTGGCTGGCGGCGAGCAGGTTACCTTCTACACGTTCTGCAAGAATCTGTATCGCTTCCGGTTCTGCTTCGAGTCCGGCACTGCGCAGGCGCTGGTGTATCCAGCGGGGCATTTCTGCCGCATCTACCGGCCAGATCTGGATCAGCACGCCTTTGGCTTCCAGCGCCTTGACCCATTTAC
The DNA here is from genome assembly GCF_002009015.1 of Microbulbifer mangrovi. GTDB lineage: Bacteria > Pseudomonadota > Gammaproteobacteria > Pseudomonadales > Cellvibrionaceae > Microbulbifer > Microbulbifer mangrovi. The sequence goes on from NZ_LZDE01000318.1 coordinate 37,400, forward strand.
TGTTGAGCTGGGAGCGGTCCAGCCGTGGCAACACCAGTAGCAGCAGGGTTTCTTCATTCGCCATGCTGGCAAATTCCTGCAGGGCTTTACTGCCTTTGTCGCCGGGTTTGCCGCCGGGGAGTCGAAGTTCGATGACTTTCTTGTCGGCGAATAGCGACATGCTGCCGGCGGCGGAGAGCAGTTGTCCCCAGTCGAAGTTGTTTTCGCCGTGCAGCAGGTCGCGTTCGTTGAAGCCGTGTTTGCGCGCGGTTTCGCGGATGCTGTCGCAGCATTCTTGCACCAGCAGCGGTTCGTCACCGGTGACGACGTAGATGGGGGCGAGGCCCTGGCGCAGGTTCTGGGGCAGTTGCCGCGGGTTGATTCTTGCCATGATTGCCGCTGTTCCTTTACGGGGAGGCGGGGTCGTCGGTGACCGGTGTACTGATTTCAATACGGCGCAGTCGGTCGATGATGCGGCTGATGAGCTCGCGACGCATTTCTTCTCGTTGCAGGCGTTCTTCTTCCCCTTTACTCACGACTTCGTTGTCGTCCCATTCGAGGGTGCGGTACACGTCTGCCTTGGCCATGGTGAGCAGGTCGCGGCCGGTTTTGTCGCGCACGCTGTATTCGGCGCTGGTGATCAGTTCGTATTCGGAGGCGCGGCCCTTGGAGTCGACGGAGACGGTGCGTTTGGTTTCGGTCTCTTTGTGAATCGTGAGGGTGAAGTCGGCCTCGGTAGGGGCTTCGGCCAGGGGCAGGCCACTGGTCTGCAGCAGGCGGGTGATGCTTTCGGCCAGTTCGCTTCTCGGATCTTCGGTGGTGATGTAGAGCTTGCTGCCGGGCGGGAAGTTCTTCGGTGCACCGCGGAGGTGCCAGCCGCAGGCTGAGATTATTACGGCCAGGATTATTGTGATTGAGCGCAGCGCTGTGGTTTTCATCTAGGTCCGTTAAGTTCTTTATAGGTTCTTGTGGCGGCCGGGTACCGGGTGCGGATTTTCA
>NZ_LZDE01000319.1 GCF_002009015.1 Microbulbifer mangrovi
TTTACCGGCTCCACCGCCGTGGGTGGGCATATCCTAAAATGCGCGGCCGATAATCTGATCCCCTCCACCGTGGAGCTGGGCGGCAAGTCGCCGAATATCTATTTCGCGGATGTGATGCAGCAGGAAGAGGCCTATATCAGTAAGGCGGTGGAAGGTCTGGTGCTGGCCTTCTTCAACCAGGGCGAGGTGTGCACCTGCCCCTCCCGCGCACTGATCCAAGAATCCATCTATGACGAATTTATGCAGCGGGTGGTAGAGCGCACCAAATCGATCAAGCGCGGAAACCCGCTGGATATGGAAACCCAAGTCGGCGCCCAGGCGTCACTGGAACAGTTCGACCGCATCATGACCTATATCGAAGTCGGCCAGCGCGAAGGTGCCGAAGTGATTTTCGGCGGCGGCGCAGAACAGATGGAAGGCGAATTCCGCAAGGGTTATTACGTGCAGCCCACCCTGCTCAAGGGCCACAACCAGATGCGTATCTTTCAGGAAGAAATCTTCGGTCCGGTGGTGGGCGTAACCACCTTCAAGGACGAGGCGGAAGCACTGACAATCGCCAACGACACCGAGTACGGACTCGGCGCCGGCGTGTGGACCCGCGACATGAACCTCGCCTACCGCATGGGCCGCAATATTGAAGCCGGCCGCGTGTGGACCAACTGCTACCACCAGTATCCGGCCCACGCCGCGTTCGGAGGTTACAAGAAATCCGGTATCGGTCGCGAGACACACAAAAAAGCCCTGGAACACTACCAGCAGACCAAGAACCTGCTGGTGAGCTACGACGTCAATCCGCTGGGTTTCTTCTAACCCGGCAAAATCCCTCCTGTGAGAAGGAATTTTGGGGAGCATTGCTCCCCCTTTTTTTGGCGGTAAAGAATCATAGATTCAGGTAATTGAGGTCGTGGTGCGATCTCCTTCCCTACATGTTATAAACCGTGCCATAACAATGTATAAGGAAAGGGAATTCAATGAAGTCCGCACTATTGCTAGTCGCTTTGCTTTTAAGCACCCAAATCGCGCTTGCCAGTACGACCCGCACGGTCATCCACGAATCCGTCGATCTCACATTCGAGCAGCCGCTCGTCGTTACGATCGATTCCGACATCCCTCTGCATGTAGGCATGACCTCAAAGGAGTTTGACTGCGAGGAGACCTGTATCGGCATGGGCCGGCTACAGGAAAGTAGTACCCAGCCCGAGTGGATGACTCAGCACGGAATGATCACCCTGTTCGAACCCGTGGATGGCAAGATCGAAGTTGTTTTCCATTACCTCAAGCCCGGCAGCAAGCCCGTAACGATATATTCGGAGCATCAGGTATGCGATTCTGCTGCCTGCGCCCTATTCGAAAAGTACGGCATCCGCTATCCATACGACTTCGACCAGGTCGACTTTGATTGGAAGCGGGTTATTATCAAATCGATCGACAAACTCGAACATGCAGAAGACCAATCCTATACCCGCATCGCTGGTGAGACCGTATTCGGCACTCCATTCAATATCTTTTTGATCTCCTGGATGATCACACCCGACTCTGCATTCCGCTGCGGCCGTTTTATTGAACGCAACAGGGATAGTTATGAAAAGACAGGGAAAGGCTATTCATTCAGCGGCACCCTGGTCACCACATTAGCAAATGGTAAACAGACGCCCGTGATGGTGGATCCGGGATGTGGCAAGTGGGACTATGAAGAACAGAAAGAAAACTTTCTTTAACCCAAAGGGATCGCCCCGTTTTCGTTAACCCGGTACCACCGGTATCTGGACACAGATAGAAAGTGCACCATGACCACTTCCCCCTGACAGGGGGAAGCCCATTATCCGCAAGCCGCTCAAGCCGGAAGCGACCCACCGATAACTCCTTGCACTAACTCCCCCTTTTTTTGCCCGAGGCCCAGCAGATTGCCTTTGCCCCCTCGCTCTCCGCGCGCGCAGAACATGATCCACATCGCAAATAAACCAGATTTTTAGCCCAATCTGCCTCAAATCAAGAGATCAAATTGGTCGTGAAGCTATAGTACCCCGCCATTCTGGTTCGTCGTTCTCGTTCGCCATTGTTTCGCGCCAGAAGCTTCGAGCCCGATATGAATTTTTTGACCGGAAAATAGAATGCTCAAAAACCAAATGACGAAATTCTTCCTGGCATTCATCGTCGTCGCACTGGTTGGCTGCGGTGGCGGTGGAAGTTCCTCTGGCGACACGCCACCAGATGACACTACGCAAACCCCGGGTGACGGGGATGGCGGCACGACCGAAACGCCGGTCGCTGTCGAACTGCCCGAGGAGATCACCCTGTTTAATGGTGAAACACTCAACCTGACCAGCAACGTTAGCGGCGACGCGCCCCTGGTATTCGAGTGGCAGCAACTTTCCGGCCCCGAAGTCTCTTTCAGCGCGGCCGACGCGGCAGAAACAACGGTGTACTACCCGTCGTCGATGCAAACCGAGACCTACTCGTTCAGCCTGACAGCAAGTAACGACGAGTCCAGCGATAGCGATACGGTCGTCGTAACCATAAAAGATCGTATCCACGAAGCGGTAATAAGCGGTGATCCGACCCTGCTGCCATCCGCCGCCAGCGAGCTGGAACAGCGCATCCTCGACCGCATTGCGCAGCGGCAGCAGGCAGTTGCCGCGTTGCACGGTGATATCTTCGCGGACAGCCCCATCGACTTCGACCCCAGCAGGAATTCGCGCTCCTTCACCCTGGACAGCCTGAGCGGCACCTTCGAAGTCGTGACCGGCAACCAGGGCTATACCTTCGTCACCGCCACCGATAATACCGCCTACCGCACCGTAGCGATGGGTGACAATGTGATCGTGAAGCTCGATAGCGGCGATCACACAGCCTTTGCACAGCCGATGGCAAATCTCCTCGACTGGCTGCTGGCGCCACAAAGCGTGAGCCTGTCTGGCGGAGACGAAGTCACCGTCGCGCTGATGCAGATGAGCGCCGGCAACATGAATGCCACGGAGCGCTGGTTACAGGCACAGAACGCCAATGTCACTATTGCGCGCTGCGCGGTAGAGGCAGAATTGAGCGGCTGTGTTCGCGGTGCTAGCCTGATCATTACCGGGGCAACCGATACATCGATGGCCGAGGATTCGGTTACCGCCGCGCTGGATCAGGCCGTGGATAACCAGCAATCCCTGCTGTACGTCCACACCAACAGCTGGAACTCCACCGCACTGACCAACCCCATCCTGCGCTACTTCGATGTGCAGACACAAAGCCCCGGTAGCGCGGGCAATTACTTCTCTATTGATGCCGCCAACTGGGCCTCCGCGGAAGCCATGCGTGCGAGTCACTCCACACTGACCAAGGTGGCCAGCCTGGTTGAACGCTTCAAGAACAACAGCTTTGGCTTTCAGATTTCCCAGTGTGCGGATGAGGACAGCAACTGCAGTAATGTACCGGCCTACGCCAGCGAGTTCCGCGAGATCACAACGAACCTGAAAGGCATACCCAGGCGTTTCGACCAATTGGCTCAGAATGTTTTCAGCATCGATGGCCAATACCGTATCGAAAAGCTGCTGATCCTGCTCGCCGACAAATACCGGGCAGCAGTGGCATTCCCCATGTGGAAAGACACCACCCCCACGGTGGACTTTTTGACGAGCTACTATGCCGATGCCCTGGTGTATACGACGCGCCAGTACAACCCGGTCGCGGCCGACCTGGGCAACTTCAGCCGTACCGATTTCAGCCATATCACCCCGGCGAACAAAACGGTGAGCATCACCAGCCGCCGCGCTTTCCGCGCGGCGGGCGTCTATGCCCTGCCCGGGCAGACCTTCAAAGTGACGCGGACCGACAACAACAGCGGCGTCGATGCCACCGTGTTTATCAACACCCAGCGCAGCGGCTCTACCCGGCATATGTACCCCAGCGCCAACGGCCCCACCTGGGGCTACACCCGGCCCATATTCCTGCAATCCAACCAGATGCCGATCAAGGCCGGCGAAACACTGGAACTGACCTCTCCCTACGGCGGGCCAGTACAGATCGGCTTTTCCGACAAAGGCACCAACATGACCTTTGCCTTTGAACAGGTCGGCCAGCATCCGTTCTGGCGTACCGGTGACGACGATGCCGCCTTCGCCGCTGCCCTGGCAACGGACCAGTACGACTGGGCCGAGATATCCACCGAGTACTTTGAAATCCACTCCCTCTCGGAACGCCTAGCGAGAACCCTGTCGAAAGACAGCCGCTGGGACACGCCGAGCGAGATGGAAACCTACATCACCAAGTACCACCACAATTACTTCCGGGTGTTGACGGGCGTTACCGGTGAAGACATCGATGTGGTGCCGGAGATCCACGACTTCGCCACCGGCAATGGCTTCGAGATGGCGGTCTGGGATCGGGTCCATCACGGCAATATGGATCAATCCACCTGCGGCGCCGGCTGCTCCGGCAACCCCTATGATGCCACCTGGGACTTTTCCATCCTCGGTCACGGCGACCTGCATGAAGTTGGCCACACGGTGGAAAGGGGACGCTTCAAGTTCACCGGCTTTGAGGGGCACGCCACCACCAACTTCTACTCTTACTACGCCAAATCCCGCGCGCAGGACGAAGACGGCATTGCCGCAAGCTGCCAGAATCTGCCGTTTGGCGACATCAATGCCGACCTGCAGGCCAGCCAGAGCGAAGCCGACCCCGGGGCCTATATGGCATCACTCGGTTATAGCGGCTGGAACTACGGTGTGGCGCTGGTGATTGAAATGATGATGCACGCCGAAGAACAAGGGGCGCTCGATGACGGCTGGAACCTGATTCCGCGGCTGCATATTCTTGAGCGCGCATTCAACGCCGCAAAAGGCAACGATACCGACTGGACCGCAGGCAGGGATGCAATGGGCTTCTCCGGTTACACCCGTGAACAGGCCAATAACATGAATAACAACGACTGGCTGCTGATTGCCGCCAGCAAGGTAACCGGCCTGGACTACCGCCCCTACTTTGACCTGATCGGCCAGGGTTACAGTGCGGAAGCCGGAGCGCAGGTAGCCGGCGTGGGCTACCCGGCGGTGGAGAGCGCCTTCTATGTACCGGCAACCAGCAACGCCTATTGCGACGCGCTGGCTGGGCACGACAAGCAGGCCTACTAAGCCGTCGCCGATGATGCGGCTAACATCGGGGGGAGCGCGGGCTTACACTAGCCCGCCGCCCCCCCCAGCACGCCCTTCCGGCAACGGATCCAGTCTCCAATTAGCCGTTTTAAACACCTGGTAGCCGTGTATTTGACTGGACGTTTTCTACAAACCTTCAATCTTGCATGCTATAACTCCAGCCTTCACCTGTGGATTACCCATTCCTGATTCGGTCCCAGCCCAGGATTTCCACAGGTTGCTTCTGACAATCGCACAGTAAATAACAGCACTAAAAAAGCGAGAATTCGATGAAAAAGTCCCTGCCTGTCTTTATCGGCATGGCTGTACTGCAGGGGTGTACGGCCATACTGCCCCCAAACACACCGAGCGAATTTGCCAAAAAAATCAGCGATTCCACGTTCGGCAATGTCTACACCGCAACCACGCCCCTCTCGTATCAGGACTCCGTGGGCAACCTGGTGGCCAATATGGATGCCTGTGTCCAGGGCGTGATTCAGGGTTCCACTATTCGCTCGCAGAGCATCGTGATCGGGGCAGGCTCTGGGGTGTGGCACTACGCGGTGACCGCGGCCAGCGATAACCTCACCCAGTTCACGCTGCGCAGAGAAGTCATGGGATTGACCGGCCCCCAGCACGAGGGCGGCAATATCGTGGCGGTGATCAACGTCGAGCCGCAAGAGGATAGCGGCGTATCGATAACCGGGATCTCCCCCTGGGGCTCCGCCTGGTTAATGGAGCCGATCATGGCCTGGGGCAAAGGCGAGAATCCCGGGTGTCCAATTGGCTAAGGATTAGTAATACAAGGGCGCAAAACAACCATCATTTTTTGTTATGCGCCCTGGGCGAGCACTAGGGGCAGTCAGTACAGAAAGACCCTTCAAGTGTGCCGGTAACGCCGCCAAACCAGTTATCGCCCTCTCCGGTAGAGCTGTTGTATTCAAGCACGGTACCGCTCGACGTACTTGTAAGCTCCCCTTTCGCCCCCGTATATTCCCCCGTGCCGCCTACCACCTTGTATTCAACGGTGAGCTGAAAGCTGCCGGGAATCTCTGCCAAATCCCCGATCTCCGGATCAATATTGAAAGTAAAACAACCCATTCCCGCTGATGTGAATTGATCGCCTGGTACAGCCTTCAGGAATAACTGCCCTTTCTTGAAGGTTAAAACCACATTGGATTTTTTGACATAGAAAGCTAATAACTCCGTCAGAGGATCTTCATTAAAATCGGAACAACCCTCGCCACCAAGATTAAAGTCCGTCACGGTATGGCTCTGAAACTCTCCGAAACGTTTCTTGACTTCGCCGGTTGCCGTGGTGGAAAGCGTTTTGTCAGTCGGCTGAAATTTAAAGAAGGAGGTAATAAATGAGCCGGCGAACTCGCCGTCCTGAATATCAAACACCTCTGCCTTTGTTGTGCCAGCAAAAAGAAAGCTGGCAGCCAACGCGACACTACTCAGCATACGGATCCGTGTTCCAGTGAATGTTTTCATCCTTAACTTACTCATTGGTTAACCCCATATTCTCGCGCCACAGAATTCGCTGCCGGACCGGGGAAAGATTGATGGAATCCCCCGCAGAGCCAGTCTGCACGGGGCAAAGGAAGAATAGACAGGCGTACAAGAACCGCCGATTAAATGGCGGCAATAGAAACCAGACAAAACAGAATCGTGTGCTGCGTTACGCAACGGGAATAAGAAACAACAGAGGGGCAATGGCCCGGCATGCTGCCGGGCCATGTTAAACGCCACATATGAGGGGGGCTAGCTCGCTACGCGAGTTCTCTACGCCAGGTCGCCAATCTAATTTTCTATTCTGGCGACCTCGCTCGCATCCACCACAATCACCTCGCCCAGGCCCAGCTCCTGCAGCGGATCAAGCTGCGTGGCGCGGTCGCCCACCACCAGCCAGATCATGGTACCGGGGAGCATGTACTCGGTAGCGATCTTCTGCACTTTGTCCACAGTCATGCCCTTGGCAATGGCTTCGCGCTCGCGCACGTAGTCCGCGGGCCAGCCGTAGGTGCTCATGTTTTCCAGCAGGCCGAGCTTGGCGCCGGCGGTCTCGAACGCGCGCGCGTTGCTGCGCACCAGGTAGGAGCGCGAGGTCTCCAGGTCCTGCTCGGTGTAGGTGGGCGCGTAGTCCTTGAGGATATCGTTGATCAGCTGCACCGAATCCGCGGTGACATTGGCGCGCACGCCGGTGCCGATGGAAAACTCACCGCCGGTCCTGTCCGCAGAGATCCGCGAGCGGATACCGTAGGTGTAGCCCTTGCCCTCGCGCAGCTGCTGGGTCAGGCGCGAGGCAAAGCCGCCACCGCCGAGGATATAGTTGGTAAATATCGCCGGGTAGTAGTCGTCCGACAGGGCGGACATGGCCGGACGACCGATGCGCAGTACCGACTGCTTGGCATCCGGCACATCGATAAAATAGATACCCGGCTTTGCTGGCTCGGATTTCGGGTCGGGCACGCTGACCGATTTTGCCGGCCATTGTTTGGCCAGCCCCCTGGCCGCCTGCAGGAAGTCCGCCTGCGGGATATCCCCCACCACATGCACGCGCGTTAGCGACGGCGACAGGTAGTCTTGGTAATACGCCTTGAGGTCATCCATGGTGATGGCGGCGACGGATTGCTCGGTGCCGAGGCCGCTGTAGCCGCGCACACTGTCCTTGCCGTGCAGCAGGCGTGCGAAGTTTTTGCCGGCGATGGCATTGGGCTCGGCGGCGGCGCGCTTGATCTGGCTGGTGACACTCTTCTTCGCCAGCACCAGCTCTTTTTCATCCCAGCGCGGTTCCAGCAGCATTTCCTGCAACAGCGCGAATACCTTGTCGAAGTTGCGCGCCAGGGTGGTCACATTGAAGCGGAACGTATCCTGCGCGGCAGCCACACTGATGCTGGCACCGAGTTTCTGGATCGCGGTTTCCAGCTCTTCCGGGGTGCGGTTTTTGGTTCCGCGCTCCATCAGCATGGCGGTGAGGTTCGACACGCCGGTCTTGTCGATACTCTCCTGCAGCATGCCGCCGTCGATCACCAGGCTGAAGGTCACAACCGGCACTTCGCTGTTTTCGATACCGTAGACCTTAATCCCGTTTGCCAGCTTGTCCTGCCACACATCCGGCACCGCGGTTTGCGCCGGGTCGCCATAGGCAGGCTCCTTGGCGCGGTCAAAGCGTGACGGAGTCTTCTCGTACGCCGCGCTGGCGGAGGCATCGAACTGCGCTTCCGCGCCGTCCACGATTTTCTCTTCGACCACGTGCGCGGCCGTGGAGCCGGACAGCGCCAGCGCCTTTTCACCGCGGGGTACAAAGCTGGTGGCCACGTACGGCTTGCCCTTGATGTACTTGTCGTACACCCGCTGCACATCCTCCGCGGTGACCGCCAGCAGCCGCTCGATATCCTTGGTCACATAGCCCGGATCATCCGCGTAGATCTGGTACTGGGCCAGCTGGAAGCCCTTGCCCAGCACACTGGAAAGGCTGTTATAGAACGACACTTCCTGGCCCGCCTTGATGCGCTCCAGGTCTTCCTCGGCGATGCCCTCTTTTTCAAACAGCGCAAAGCCCTTTTCGATACCCGCAAAAACCGCATCCAGCTTGCCACCGGTAAATGCCTGTACCTCGAGCTGCACCTGCCCCGCCAGCTCCGATTCATACGCGCCCATGGCCACATGCGCGGTCAGCTGCTCGTCTTCCACCAGCACCCGGTACAGGGGCGCGCGCTTGCCAACCGACAGGTACTCCGTCAGCACCGCCAACGGGTAGCTGTCTGCGCTGTAGCGCGGCACCGTGGGCCAGGCCATGCTCAGCTGGGGCTGGCGGGCGAAGTTGTCTTCGTAATAGAGCCGCTTGGTTTCTTTCAACATGACCGGCTGCTTGGGCGCGCGCTCAATAGTCTCCCCCGCCGGGATCTCCCCGAAATATTTCTTCACCAGCGACTTGGCCTGCGCCGGATCAAAATCTCCGGCCACTACCAAGGTCACGTTATTGGGCACATACCACCGGCGGAAGAAGCTTTTCACATCCTCCAGGGTGGCATTGTCCAGGTCCTCCAGCGAGCCGATCACCTGCCAGCTGTAGGGGTGCCCCTCCGGGTAGAGATTGCGATCGATCACATACTGGGAATGGCCGTAGGGGCGGTTATCCACACTCTGGCGCTTCTCGTTCTTCACCACCTGTTTCTCTTTCGCCAGCACCGGATCGGTCACCGTATTGATAAACCAGCCCAGCTTGTCCGCCTCCGCCCACAGCATCTTCTCCAGCGCATCCTTGGGCACCGTCTGGTAGTAATTGGTGACATCGCGGGAAGTAGAACCATTGGCCCCGGAACCGCCAATACGCGCACTCATCGCATCCAGCCCACCCTTGCCCAGGTTCTCAGACTCCAGGAACAGCAGGTGCTCGAACAGATGGGCAAAGCCGGTGCGGCCCTCTTTCTCACGCGCGGAACCCACGTGGGCGGTAAGCGATACCGCCACTACCGGATCGGAGCGGTCGATGTGGAACAGGACGTTGAGGCCGTTATCCAGCTGGAACTGCTCGTACTCAATGGAGAAGTCGGGTTTGGCTTCACCCTGAGCAGGGGCCTCTGACGCCACCTCTGTTTGCGGCTTCGGCTCGGACTGGGTACTGGAGCGGTCGCAGCCGAACAGGCCGAGGGCCGGGATGGATATTGCGGTCAGCAGCGCCAGGGAGGCGGTAAGGTTGCGGGGCATGGGGCGATCCTTTGCATTGTTATGCAGAGGAAGATAGCAGGAGTGGTGGGGTTGGGCGACTAGGGGCATGAGAGGAGTTAATAGATGAAGGAGTCTATGCCTTACGGACTATCAAGCTCAAAGCGTCAAACTTGTCATATGAAACAGTCATAGGAGTAACGCACATAAAAAAGACGTCACTCTACAAAGTTTTTGCCGAGGAAAAAGCTCCTGACTAAACATCGCCCCACGGAATGTTAGTGAGCGCACACAAACCCCATAATATAAAGCATCCCCCACTTCCAACTCTGACTTTACATGGTATAACCCTCTTTGACATGATTCATAAAATTAAGAGCTTATTGTAACGGCAGATTCTCCCCTCAGCGCTAAACGCCGAATAACCAAAAAATTAATTCGAATTAACTTAAAGTTAAAATCTTCAAATATGGATAACGACAATTTATTTATTGAGCAGGCGGAATATATCTCCCCGGAAAACTTCGTTGAATGGTCAAGTGACCATCCTAACGAAGCAGTTATACTCAAGAAGCTGACACAAGCAGGAGCAAAGCTTTTGACCGGCCCGCGTGGCTGCGGAAAGACAACGTTGATGCTCAAAGCTTACAATAGCTTATGCAAAAAAAGCTCCAGTGGCGCTTTCCCAATATATGTTAACTTCAAGTCATCGCTTAGACTTGAACCCATATATAGAAGTAAAGCAAACGGAGGGTTTTGGTTTTCTCAGTGGATGTATTTAAAAATTTACGAAGGAATCTATAAAAGTCTTAATGACTTAAAAATAAATGAAAAAACTCCATTAAGAATAACGCTAGATTATGCGAAGAAAGTCATAAGCCAACTTGAGCTAGGCGAATTAGATAAAATCGATAAAGAACACATCGACTTATCCACATATGACCTAGAAGAAAACATTAACCAAGCAATGATGTTAGCAGGTAAGTCAAGAGCTGTATTACTGCTAGATGATGCTGCGCACGCTTTCTCCCCCGACCAGCAACGAGACTTCTTTGAGTTCTTTCGAAAAATAAAAAGCAGAAGCTTATCTCCTAAGGCCGCCATCTATCCAGGAGTAACTAACTTTTCACCGACATTCAATATTGGCCACGACGCAGAAGAAGTTAACGCGTGGCTTAATCCGGAAGATGAGCACTACTTTACATTTATGACTTCTATGCTTTCGAGAAGACTGCCCAAAGATGTAATCGATAAAATCTCAAATGAAAGCTCACTTTTAAAAATCATGTGTTATGCGTCTTTTGGGATTCCCAGAACCCTACTAAACATGGTTAGGAATGTATATATAGAAGAAACAGTAGAAGGGAATTCAACGTACAAAATAAAATTCACAAGAAAAAATGTATTAAGCCAAGTAAAGCTTAGCAACAAAAGTGCGTTCGACATTTATTCTTCCCTAAAACAAAAGCTCCCAACCTATAAGAGCTATGTTGAGGAGGGTGGAGCGGTTTTCAGTAGAATAGTTGACCTAATTAAAACCTACAATAAAGACAAAAGCGTCGAACGTAAGAGCATAACAATAGCTATAAAAAAGGAATTAAGCTCAGACTTGAAAAAAATTCTTGGCTTCTACCAATACGCTGGACTAGCCAGCCACAAGGGACAAATTAGCCGTGGGGAAAAAGGAGTTTTTGAGCTTTACATAATAAACTTAGCAGCACTAATTGAAAACAATGCCCTGATTACAACCAAGTCGTTCAAAACTGACGATATCGCCACTGCGCTAGACTCTAGAAATGCACATGAATTTACACGAACGCAGAGCGAAAACATTCTCCCAGAGAAGGAAGGGGGATTAAAATTAAGCATGCCACCCTGCCAAAATTGCGGCACAGAACGCAGTAGTGAAGAAGCCCGCTTTTGCTCAAACTGTGGAGCACCACTCAAAGCATCTTCGATTTACGAGACACTTATAAGCAAAGATATTGAAGTACTCCCTCTGACAGAATCTAGAGTGCAAACAATAAAGTGCAATTCGAGCATAAAATATATTCGCGACATCTTGCATGACATTGGCCACACAGAACTACGCTCTGTTCCGCAAGTTGGAACCTACTGGGCCTCAAGAATTTACGGTCTAGCCGAGGAGTATATTTCCTAATGCAGAATTGGAAACAAACCGTAAGTGCAAATGCCTCAACTGCAAGAATTAGCGACATCACAAAATACGTTAAAGTTAACCCAACAAACCCTTCACCTATTGACCGGTTTTACGAAGAAAGGAATGCACTCCTGAGCGCAGTCACCCCAGACTACGCCCTCGAAAACCCAACCGTAACACCACTGGTGCTGGTAGGGTTAATATCCTCGACCGAGAACTATTTTCGTGAAATCATCTCTGGAATTATTTCCATTTGCCCAAAAGCAAAGGAAAAAAGTGCAAGTAAATCGCTAAATTTAGCCACAGCATGGTTTGGTTACGGAGCGCTTGAAAAAGGGGCTTTTGAGAACACATCTTTTTCAGATCCAGATACAGTAAAAAAGGACCTTAAGAACATTGTTGGGTATGACGTTTCAAATGGAAATCAAATTCTTGACCCATTGCTTGAATTCGGAAAATTGTGCGAACTTCGCCACGCCATAGTTCACAGCGCAGGACTTTTAGCAGGGAAAAATGCTATTAAATTACAACTTCCAAACTCTAAAAACCCCGTGAAAATATCTGTAGCTTACTCCGGACTCCAAGAGTCGGCTGAAATATGCACCTCCCTCGTGTGCTCATCAAATTTAGAGCTATTTACACACATCTCTAAGCGGTGGCTCCATGAATGGCCAAAAACACCTGCATATAGAGAGCAAAACCAAAACGAAATTTTTAAACGCGTTTGGAAACTATTCTATTCTGAGTTTGACGCCGAGAATGGCCTAATTCAAAATCCAATCTCTCACATTAAGGCTAGAAACTTAATAATTAGACAACGAGCGCAATAATAAAACAAAGCAGTCAAGCTAACTTTCCCGAGCAAGGTGTGATATCCAGGTTGCGCTGGCTTGACAGGTGTATGAGAAATACGGCCGGTTTATCGCGCGTCACCCGGGCAGCGTGCGCGGATACAAATCGCTGCTGATCAGCTATTCACGAGAGCGGAACGGCTTGGTGCTGCTGACCAATGCGGCAAAGGCGCCGAGGTTTGATATTGCCAATAGGTTGACGCAAACCTTACGGGATACCGGTATCTGGCGTTAATTCCTGCCTGACGGTTTCTTCACCGCGCCGCACTGGATACGCTAAAGTTTTTGCCAAGTATTGCGCGCCCAAAGCACGCCCCCCACTGAGAGAGCATTATGGCAAACGCGAAAATTACCGAGATAAAACGCATTTTTACGTCACGGCTGGACGTTCTCGACCATCTCCTGGACGTTGCCGAGAAACACGTCGCCGATACCGACGCGCTGATGCAGGAACGCCTGGCGGATGACATGTTGCCGTTTGGCGCGCAGATTGTGTTTATGTGTAACCAGCCCCGCGGCTTTTCACAATGGTGTGCCGGCGAGCCGGTGGATAACCGCAAGCCGGAGCTGGCGACCTTGGCCGAGGCGCGCGCGTTGATCAGTGAGACCCGCACAATGGTAGGGGCGATCGATGTGGACGACAGCAAACTGGACGAGATCAAGCGCCTCGGGCTCGGCCCCGGTGCCTTTTGTGAAATACCGGGGCACCAGTACGTGAACGACTACCTGATTCCCAACCTGTATTTCCACATCACCACCACCTACGCGATGCTGCGCAAAATGGGCATGCCCATCGGCAAGGCGGACTATATGACGTTCCTGCGCCCGCATATCCAGAAAGAGGCGTAACGAACCTCTGCAACATTACGCGCCCGCAGAAATAACAGAGCCCGGTGACCGACTGTGCAATTCTCAACACAGGCAGTCACCGGACTCTTTGCGTTTACGAACTATTGCTTAGTCAGTAGCGCTTACTTGTTCAGGGCCTTTGCCAGTACCCGTCCCAGCTCCGCCGCAGACTGCGGATTCTGGCCGGTGATGATGCGTCCGTCCTGTACCACAAAACTTTCCCACGCCTTGCCTTCCTGGTAGTTGGCGCCAAGTGCGATGAGTTCGTCCTGCAGCAGGTACGGCACTACCTCTGCCAGGCCAACCGCCTTTTCCTCCACATTGCTGAAACCCGCGACTTTCTTGCCGGCAATGATCGGCTTGCCGTCCTTGCCGGTAACGTTCAGCAGTGCCGCCGGGCCGTGGCACACCGCCGCTACATAACCGCCGCTCTCAAAAATGGCGGAGGCAACGCTATTGACCGCAGGGCTCTTGGGGAAGTCCCACACGGTACCGTGGCCACCGGCAAACAGGATGGCCTGGTAGCGCTTGGGGTTTACGTCCGCCAGCTTGCGGCTGTTGTCCAGCAGGCTGCGGGTTTGCGGGCTGGCGAGGAATTCAAAGTTGATAGCGTCATCATCCGCAAGGCTGCGCGCGTCCACAGGCACGGCGCCGCCCTTGATGCTGGCGATCTCTACGTCAAAGCCCGCCTTCTTGAGCTCGTGGTAGGGGTGGGTCAGCTCCGACAGCCACAGGCCGGTTTTCTCGTCGGTATTGCCCATCTGCTCGTGGCTGGTGGCGACGATAAGCACCCGCGGCGCTGCCAGCGCCAGGCTTGCGGTCGACGCCAGCAACAGCGCCACCACGATCGAAAACAGTTTCTTCATGTAAGGTCTCCAATAGACAGTTTGCGCCGGCAACGGGCCCCGCACGGGCGGGCCATTACCGGATTGGGGGCTATGCTAGGGGAAATCCTGATATAAGATAATTCGATTCATTGAATTACAGCCTTTCAAAATATGAATATCGGGAATAAAGACCTCAACCTGCTCAAGCTGTTCCAGGTGCTGTACGAGGAGCGCAATGCCTCGGTGGCCGCGGAGCGCATGAACCTGAGCCAGCCGGCGCTCAGCCACAAGCTGGCCAAGCTGCGCAGCGAGTTTGACGACACCCTGTTTGCCCGCGCGCCGCGTGGGCTGACACCAACGCCGCGGGCACACCAGTTGGCGCCGCAGATCCAGACGCTGGTGCGCTCGCTGGAATCCTTTTACGACTACTGCGATGAAGAGAGCTTCCTGCTGCGGGAAGATCGCGTGCATATCTTTGGCACCGACTTTATCGAGCAGCTGCTGCTGCCCAAGCTGCTGCCGGTGGTGAGCGAGCAGGCACCGAACCTGCAGCTGGTGTTCCACAACACCCGCGGCCGCCTGCCGCGTACCGAGCTGGAAACCGGTGCCTGCGACATCGCCATTGCGGGCTTTTTCGAACAGTTGCCCGCGTCCTTCTATCAGCAAAAGGTACACAAGGAAGGCTTCAGTGTGCTGGCGAGCCGCAGCAACCAGTACATTCACAAGAAGTTGGACCTCAAGGCATTTCTGACCTGCGGGCATCTGGTTACTACACTCACCGGTGACCTCGACGGTATTGTGGATAAAAAACTGCACAAGCTCGGGCATCAGCGGCGCATTGTCGCGGGGCTGTCGAGCTTCCTGTCTCCCGCCACCACCATCGAAGGCAGCGACCTGCTGATCACCTGCCTGAACTCGGTGGCAAAACAGGCCTGCCGCAGCCTGCCCGACCTGGTGAGCTACCCCTGCCCGGTCAAGCTGCCGGATGTAGACATACTGCAGATCTGGCACCAGCGCACCCAGGACGACCCGTTGCGGGCCTGGTTGCGCCAGCGTATCAAGGCCGCATTGGCGGGAAGGCCAAGCGTCAAATCCTAACCTGAGTCTGGCTGCCCTATTTTCCGTCCGGCCTTGCTACAATCGCGCCAAAGTATTCACCCGGAAACATTATGGAACAGGAAATCCTCAAGGTATTTCTAGCCAATCAGTGGCTGGCCATACCGATATTCATCATCCTGGTAATCGGCGTTACGCTGTTCTGGTTCGGTGGCCTGATGGCTGCGCTGACGGCATTGGGTAATAACCGCTGGGTTTGGGGGCTGTCGTCTCTCATTCTCGGACCGATAACGGGTCTGCCCTACGCCCTGATTCACAAGGAAGCCGACTATCCGAAATCACTCATGCTCAAGGGCCTGATGTTCCTGCTGGCGGGGCTGGTGCTGTCACTCGTCGTATGGGCCATTACCTGAACGGAATCTGCCCCTCTGCGGTCAGGGACCGACCGCGCATAACGCCTAAGGGAGCAACCGCTCCCGACGCCTACTCCCGACGCCTAATAGTTAACCGGCGCCTACCCTGTACTTTACTGTTACCATGCCGCGCTGAAACCAGCCGCTGGCCATTCACCGGCCAATGCCCCTAGCTACCCCCCTTTAGAGAATCCAGATGACATTCCACCCCCTGGGATTGAGCGCCCCGATCCTGCAAGCCCTTGAAGAGAAAGGGTATGCAACCCCCACCGAGATCCAGCGCAAAGCGATTCCCGCCATCCTGGATGGAAGGGACATAATTGCGACTGCGCAGACAGGCACCGGCAAGACCGCGGCCTTTGTGCTGCCGATGCTGGATTTGCTCAGTGGCGAACGCAAGCGGCGGGCAAAGCGCTTTCGCGCGCTGATCCTGGTGCCCACCCGCGAGCTGGGCATGCAGGTGGAGGACAATATCCGGCTGTATGGCAAGCACCTGTCGGTGGTGTCCATGTGTATGGTGGGCGGCGTGGACCTGGAACCGCAGAAGCAGCAGCTGATTGAGGGTGTGGATATTGTGGTGGCCACGCCGGGGCGCCTGCTCGATCTGGCACACCAGCGCGCACTCTATTTCGACGAGCTACAGATGCTGGTGATGGATGAGGCAGACCGCATGCTGGATATGGGGTTTATCGATGACCTCAACAAAATCCTTGCGCGTCTGCCCGAGCAGCGTCAGAGCCTGCTGTTTTCCGCGACGCTGTCGCCCCAGGTCAGGTCGCTGGCGAAGGACGTGGTGGAGAATCCGTTTGAGGTGTCCATTGCGGCAAACACGCAGTCTGCACCGAAAATTTCCCAGTGGCTGATCGCGGTGGACAAGCACAACAAGTCGGCGTTACTTAGCCACCTGATAAACGAGCGTCACTGGACCCAGGCATTGATCTTTATCCGCACCCAGCACGGCGCAGCGAAGCTGGTAAGCCAGCTGGAAAAGCGCGGTATTGCGGCGGAATCCATCCACGGTGGCCGCAGCCAGGCCTCGCGCTCGCGGATTCTCGACGGCTTCAAGTCCGGTGAGATCAACATACTGGTAGCCACCGGCGTTGCCGCCCGCGGTATTGATATCGATGAGCTGGAGCGCGTGGTCAACTACGATATGCCCGACGACGCCGATGAGTATATCCACCGCATCGGCCGCACCGGCCGCGCGGGTGCTTCCGGCGAGGCGGTGTCACTGGTATCCAAGGACGATTTCAAACGCCTGTGCGCGGTGGAGCGCCGGCTTGGCAAGATCATTGAGCGGGTGACGGTCGAGGAGTTTCCGGTGGTAAAGGATCTGCCGGCGTCCAACCTTAATTTTTCACCGAAGGGCGGCAAGACGAGCAAGAAGGTCAACAAAACAGACTGCCGAAAAAAACCTGCCAAACCTGCGACTGACAGTCCGTCCGGCAGTCCCTCCCGCAAAACCCCGTGGGGTGGTATCAAAAAGTAATCGGCCGTATACGCTAAGCGCCAAACAGACGAGGCGGCCACCAATGGCCGCCCCAAGCGCTAAAGCTGCACCCTCAGGTCTTTTCCATCAGACCTTCTCTTCCTCCAGCGCATCGTCTTTGGCCGTGGCGCGGCGATGCGCATCACGCGCGGTGACCCGCTTGGCGTAGTCGATAAATTCCGGGCGCTTTTCAATGGTGCCGAACTCCACACCCCAGGTAATCTGTGCACCTACGTAGATGTCTGCCGCGGTAAAACGCTCGCCGCAGATATAGGTGTGCTCCCGGAGCCAAGCCTGCAGATTGTCTAGCACGGCGGCGTAGGTGCCGTAGCCAACCATTTTCTGCTTCTGTGCATCCGGCTCCACGCCCAGCGCTTTGAAGTCGGTAATCGCTGACTCCAGCGGGCCGGCCGCAAAGAACATCCAGCGGTAGTAACTGGCGCGCTCTTCCGGCAGCGGTGCCAGCCCGGCTTGCGGGAAGGTATCCGCAAGGTAAGCGCAGATGGCCGCGCATTCGGTGACTACCTCGCCACGATGGACGATAGCCGGCACTTTGCCCATGGGGTTGATCTTGAGGTAGGCCGGCGCTTTCATGGTGCCGTCATATTCGAGCACCTCCGTGCGGTAGGGAGCACCCACTTCTTCCAGCATCCAGCGCACCAGGCGACCGCGGGATTGTGGGTTGGTGTAGAAAATCACTTCATCTTGCATAGCAGCTCTCCGTTGCTTTGGCTTCTCATCATCCGTCACGGTGTGTGACCGGAATGCGAATACTCTAGTCTTCAAATAGGCTATATTCCGCCCTAATAAAAAATGCAGGATGCAATTCATGTCGAATCCGACGACGCGGGTACTGGCACTGCTGGAGCTGCTGCAAAGTCACGGCAATGCCAGCGGGGGCGAGCTGGCACAGATGCTGGGCGTGGACGGCCGCACGCTGCGTCGCTATATCGCGACCCTTGAGGAAATCGGCATTCCACTGACCGCGGAGCGCGGGCGCTACGGTGGCTACCGGCTGGTATCTGGCTACAAGCTGCCGCCGATGATGTTCACCAATGATGAAACCCTGGCCATTTCCCTCGGCCTGCTGGCGGCGCGCAGCCTCAGTGCGGGGGATGTCTCCACCGCCGTGGTCAGTGCGCAGGCCAAGCTGGAACGGGTAATGCCGCAGAAGCTGAAGCAGCAACTGAGCTCCCTCGATGAGAGTGTCACCCTCGATCTGCTGCCAAAGGCAGCGGCCGACAGCGCCACCCTGGCAACCCTGGCAGCCGCCACCCAGAACCGCTGCCGCGTGGTGTTTGATTACACCAGCGGCAGTGACAACGCTGGTGTGGAGATAACGCAACGGGAGTTCGATCCCTACGGGCTGGTGTTCCGCTACGGCCGCTGGTACGCGGTGGGTCACTGCCACCTGCGCGCCGAGATCCGCACCTTCCGCCTCGACCGCATGCGTCAGTTACGCGCACTGGAATCGCCGTTCCAGCGGCCACAGGACTTCGATGCCGCCGGCTATCTCAGCGGCAGCTTTGCGGCCATGGAACAGGGCTTTGAGGTGGAGTTGCTGCTGCATACGGATCTGGAAAGCGCCACTAGGATGCTAGGTGATGAGCTCGGCCTGCTGACGCCGAAAGGAGATGGCGTGCTGTGGCGCGCTCAGACCGGTTGCCTGGGCTGGTTTGCTTCACAACTGGTGCGACTGCCGTATAAGTTTGAAATTCTCTCGCCAGCGGATCTCAAAACCGAGCTGCGCCGGCATGCAGAGAAACTACTGTTGATGACCACCGCGTGATATAAAAGACGCCATTCCTTCAGGATCTGTCGCCACCGAGCGCAGCACCTTACTTCTCGACCAGTCCACAAACCGTTACCTAAAAAAATAACATCATGAAACTTCCTTCACCGAAGCACCTCCTGTTCCTTTCTGTATTTGCAATTTCTGCCTGCGGTGGTGGTGGTAACAGCGGTGGCGACGAAAACACGCCTGGCACCCCTCCCACAGGAGGCACCCCGCCGGGGACCATTATTGAAGTGACACCGACCGCGGACATTACTCCGGACAACGTCTCTACCTTTGTTGGTATCGGTTATGAATTTATCGCGTTCAACAACGCCCTGATCAATGATTTCACAAACCCTATGGGGGTACCGGCATTTTCCGATAGTAACAACGGCACCAAAGAAAGCAGCTGCCCTGCAGGCGGTTTGGTAACAAATACGGTCTCTGAAGGCGGCGCCCTGCAGAAAATCGCCTTTGATGGCTGCTACATCGATGCCGCCACCACATTGCACGGCTTTATGGAGATCGACATATCCGAGCCCGACAACAAGAGCGCGTATGAGATTGAACTGCGCTTTACTGACCTCGGAACCACGGATGCGGAAAGCACCAGTTTCATCCGCGGGACGACCCTGGTTCAGGTACCGGGTACTGATGAAGAGCCGAGACGCGTACAGGTGATTTCGGACATCGAGGCGGAAGATGGAGAAAGTGGCGAAGTGTATTCTTCCGAGAGCTTCACCTACCAGTTGCCCATGTCATTCCCCTATTCCCTCACCGACGCACTGAATATCAGCGGCGGACTGGGCAATCTTGCCGATGGCGTTGCGGTCCTCAAGAAGCAGTCGAGCAATATTGGTGACCGCTTTGCCGAGGGTTCCAATATTACCGGCACCGGGCAAAGTTTCGGGGTCATGCAACTCGTCGGTGTGAGCAGTGACAGAGATCTAGAAATCCTCTTCTTTTCCACGTCCAGTCAGAGCTTTTCCGATGCGGGCGTAAGGGTGCGCATGTCGGATATCACCAACGGCGAGGTAGACTTCTTTTCAGCAGAAAACAGGGCGCCGCAAAAGAACAGCCGTGCTTATTTTACCGATGACCGCCGTGTGGAGATGGGTACCGAGGTCAACTTCAGTCTCTACGACAAATACCTGACGGATTACGACGGCGACGTATTGCGTATGGATCCGGAAATGTACGAGTTCAAACGTGGCACCAAAATCGACGCCTCAAATATCGACGACTTCGTCCTGGTTAAGCGCGGCGGCTATGGAATTCTCGAACTGACCTTCGAAGAACCCGGCGACTATCAAGTTCGCGTAAAGGCCACTGACCCAGATGGCGATAGCTTCTCACTCTATGTGGGTGACGTTTACGTAGTCGACAGACGCGATACGGACAATGACGGCATCATTAACGAAGAAGACCCGGACGACGATAACGACGGTGTTGTGGACGACGAAGACCTGTTCCCGCTGGATGCTTCGGAATCCACCGACTTTGACGGCGACGGTATCGGCGATGTCGCCGACACCGATGACGATAGTGATGGAGTAGCGGATACACAGGATAGCTATCCGCAGAACCGGAATTGTGCCGATGCTACCGATGGCAATGGATCTCGCTGCTATATCGATCTCATCTACGGGATACCGCATTTTGTCGATGCGCGGGGTGTGGCCTACTTCTGGGACACCTGCTATTGGGAGTCTTGCAGCCCCGTGGTTGGCGAGCTGATTCGCTGGGATATACACACCGAACGATTCCTTGAACCACTGCGTCTGGACAAAACACTCGGTACTGCACAGGAAGACTTTCGTCTGGTGTATTCGGAAGCGCTCGACCGCGTGGTAGTGATATTCCAAGACAGTGAAGTTCGCTACTTCAACCTGTCGGATACCGAGCCGAAACCGTTACAGGCCAGCCTGACGGTGCCACTCTACGACTGGCTCACAGGGCTGGAATTTGAAGGTGGGTACCTGGTCCGCAGCAGTTATACCGGTGCAGATGCGATCCACTATGTTGAGGTGTTCGACAGCGCATTTAACCCGGTGGAAACCGCCACCCAGCAGCTGGAAGCCGGCTACCAGTATCAGCCCAACAATGTCTCGATACATGCACCAAAGGGCTACACTCTTAACCGGGACACACTTCAGCTCGATAAGTTCGACAATGAAACTTACCTGCCCAACCTTGGATCGCTTGAGTTTTCGCCCGATCGCACGCTTGCGGTAAACGTCAGGACTGGTGAAGTTATTGACGTTGCATCACAGCAACTTGTGGGCACCGTCGAGGGCCTTGTCTCTACGTCGGGCAGAGTCAAAGTTATCTGGACCCAGGATGGCATCATCAATGCCGGAAACCCCTTTGATTCCAGTGCTCAGCAGTACACCGCCACTTTCAAGCGCTTCAACAGCGATTTCGAGCTGGCACAGATAGAAGAGTTCCCAGACAAGATCTTTCTGTTCACCGGTAGCAGCAGAATTATTGCGAACCAAAATAGCTACGCGCTCTATACCGTCGTTCGAGATGACCTGGATAAAAATGGCGTCGAAAGACGCTTCTTTACCAAGATAACCGCCGAGTAGGCCATATCCAATGGAGACAACCCGCGCCTTTTGCCGCGGGTTGTCTCGTACCGATCACCGGCCCAAAGTGCCGACACAAATGATGCTATCCACAGTACGGAAAGAAATTGGTATGAAGACGATTGGCCTGCTAGGTGGGATGAGCTGGGAATCAACCACGAGTTATTACAAGGCGATCAACGAGCGGGTAAAGGCGGAACTGGGTGGCCTGCACTCGGCCAAGATCTGCCTGTACAGCGTGGACTTCGCGGAAATTGAACAACTGCAACATGCCGGTGACTGGCCCGCGACGGCCAGGATTCTCACACAGGCGGCCAAATCTGTAGAGAAAGGTGGTGCGGACTTCCTGATGATCTGTACCAACACCATGCACAAGGTTTCCCATGAGATCGAGTCAAATATTTCGATCCCGATTCTGCATATCGCCGATGCAACCGCGCAACAGCTGGTGCGCGATAACGTCACCACCGTCGGCTTGCTGGGTACGCGGTTCACCATGGAACAGGATTTCTACAAGGGACGATTTGTGGAGAACTTCGGTATCGAGGTAATTACTCCTGCGCCCGAGGAACAGACTCTGGTGCACGATGTGATTTACCAGGAGCTGTGCCAGGGGATCATTAACTCTGAATCAAAGGCGCGGTATCTGGAAATCATTGATAGCCTTCACCAGCGAGGCGCACAGGCAGTGATTCTGGGATGCACCGAAATTGCTTTGCTGGTGCAGCAGTCCGATACAGAAATCCCGCTCTATGATACGGCGGAAATTCATGCAGTAGAGGGTGTAGCACTTGCATTGCGTTAGCGCAGGTAGAGAGCTCCCCTTACCCGTTTCTTCCCCGATATACCATCCATACCACGCATGCGGTGACATGGATTACATTCATGTCAACTTCTGCTTAAATGGTACGTACTAACAAAAATAAATACGGCATCGCGACTGCGAAAGCAATGCCTCCGATCCAGTATCGATTCGCAAACCGGAAGCCTGCCTATGCCTAGCTGCAGCAACCCGTCCGACCTTCTCGGTGTTGATTCCCATACCTTCAAAGATCTGGAGATTTTCGAATCCGATACCGGCGATTCAAGCCTGTTTGATTTCTGCAATCGCACGCGTTCGGTGGGCGGCGCGGTGGTACTGCGGCGAAGGATGCAGAATCCCTGGTCCAGTGCGGAGCGTATCGACAGTACCCAGCAGGCGATCCGTTTTATCATAGAGCAACGCGCACTCTTCAAGCAGATGCCCTCGATCTATGCGGTTGAGGGGACACAGGACTATTTGGAAGAAATCCTTCCAAGCCTGGATTTCCGTAATCGACTGGAGTTTACCCTGGGCGCCTTCCAGGTCTGGGCCAATCAGGACAGTCACTATTTCAGCATCGTAAAGGGCGCCCAGGCAGCCTGCCGCATGATCCGTGCCCTGCGTCGGTTTGTCGCCCTGCCAGCCCTGCAATCCACACCTGGAGAGCTGGGCCCGCTGCTGCAACAAATCCGCGTACTGCTATCGCGTCCCAACCTTCGTATGGTGCCGGACTTCGATGTCGCGGTCTGGGGCACCTGGAAGATGCTCAAGCTCGACCAGACCCTGCGTATCAAGGAAAAGGAAACTCTGAAGCGCCTGCAGGCGCTGAATTATGAACTGGATGCACTGGTTTCAATGGCGGATGCCAACTGCGAACACAGTTTTAACATGCCGGAGATCTATTCCGGTCCCCTGTATGTCGCTGCCGAGGGACTTTACCATCCCTATCTCACCAACCCGACCGCCAATCCTGTATTGCTCAATCAGAATCACCGCATTCTGTTCCTGACCGGTCCCAATATGGCCGGCAAGACCACCTACATGCGCGCCTTTGCCACGGCCCTATATCTCGCACACCTCGGTATGGGCGTACCAGCAAAGTCCTTCCTCTTTGTTCCGGTACAGTGGCTGTTCAGCTCCATATCATTGACCGACGACCTGCGGCGCGGGGTGAGCTACTTCCGCGCAGAGGCACTACGGGTAAAGGCCGTAGCTGAAGCGGTGGCGAAAGGTGAGCGGGTGCTGGCTTTGATGGATGAGCCGTTTAAAGGCACCAATGTGAAAGATGCTTTTGAGGCGTCGTTGGCCATTCTCGAACGCTTCTCGACCAGAGAGAATTGCCTGTTTATGTTCTCGTCCCACCAGATTGAACTCAGCGAGCATCTGCACCAGCTGCACAACCAGGTGGACTGCCGCTATTTCGAGGCAGTGGAGAGCGGAGAACGACTGGATTTCGATTACCGATTGCGGTCGGGGATTTCTGACCAAAGACTGGGAATGCGGGTATTGAAAGAAGAGGGAATATTCGATTTATTGGATATCCCGCTAGCCTCGCCTGCTCCACTTGGAACTTAAGTTCCATCTTTAATTAGTTTTTAAATCAAAAGTTAATAAAAATTTATTAAACAACAAATCGATTACTGCTAATCTCCCGCTGGCATTTGACAATGCACACTGCTTAATTGGTACAAATTAAAACTGGTTAATTTGTACCATTTCGACATTTAAAATTTACCCATTAATAATTTCTTTAGATTCTTTGGAGTAAGAATGAAGGGACGCAATATCTTTTTAAATTTAATTTTAGGCGCTCTCTGTGCCAGTCAGGCATTTGCCGCTAAAAAAGATAATTTTTTACAACTTGAAGAAAATGGAACAAAAAAATATCTGGTTGTCATGGAAGAAGAAACCAGATCAAATGGCGTCATCAATTCACAATATGCTGGCCTTAATAGGTCCGAGCGCGCTACGCAGGTGGCTCATGAAAACGGTTTGAAGTTAAACCGGGTATACAACAAGGTTGTTGATGGATTTGTCGTCGAAGGCGATATTGAAACCCTCAAGAAATTAAGCAATAAACCGGGAGTAAAATACATCGAGCAAGTAGGTAAAACCTGGCTTGATGGTACTCAGTCCAGTGCCCCCTGGAACTTAGACAGGATCGACCAGCGAGGCTCCAGCCTTAATGGCACGTACAATTATGACCGTACCGGTGCCGGCGTTACAGTTTATGTTCTTGACTCCGGAATCCAGAACAGCCACTCCCAATTTGAAGGTCGTGCAACTTCCGGTTGGGACTTCATCAACAACAACAAAGGCACTGGAACCGACTGTAACGGCCACGGAACACATGTCGCCGGTACTATTGGCGGCAAGACGTACGGTGTAGCGAAATCCGTAAACTTGGTTTCTGTAAGAACACAAAGCTGCAGCGGCAGTGGTGACTGGAGTGATTTTATTGCCGCCCTTGACTGGGTTGTCTCAAACGGTACAAAGCCTGCGATAATCCATGCGAGTATTGGCGGTGGCGCCTCTAACTCCGTCGACAATGCAATTCGCAGTGCAATCAATGCTGGATTTACCGTAGTGGTTTCTGCAGGCAATGACGCCAAGGATGCCTGCACTCAATCTCCCGCGCGTGTCAAAGAAGCACTGACCGTCGGTGCCACCGACAAGAACGATGCTCGCGCGTCCTTTTCCAATTACGGCCAGTGCGTCGATGTCTGGGCTCCGGGCGTGGATGTCCGCTCCGCATACCCGAGCAGCAATACCGCTACGGCGTCCTGGCAAGGCACTTCCATGGCAGCACCGCATGTAAGCGGCATCGCGGCACTTTATCTTCAGGGCGCTCCGAATGCCGCTGTCGCCAGTGTTGTAAACAACGTGATGGGCAAGGTCACATACGGTAAGGTTAATGACCGGAAGACCATTGACACTCCGAATCTGTTTGCGTATTCACGCGGAACATCGAATACGTATACCGCCTTCCATCGGTACAATAACGACAAGATCGGCAACCATTTTTACACAAAAAACTGGTGGGAACTGCAGTCTGCACCGGACAGTAGCTGGAAGTATGAAGGGGTTATCGGCTACGCATACCGCGGCCAACAAAGCAACACAAAACCGCTTTACCGTTACTACCATTCGTCACAAACCGACCATTTGTACACCGCGAATTACGGTGAGCTCGGCGGCGGCGGTAATGGCTGGTCATACAATGGTGTTGCGGCCTATTTGCCTCTCAGCGGCAATACCAAGAGCCTGTATCGCTATTACAGCAGCAAGATTCAAGATCATTTTTACACCACCAACTGGAATGAGCTTGAAGGCGGCAACTCCAACTGGAAGTATGAAGGCAATATCGGAAAGCTATTTGCAGGCCCTCAGGACTGACCTGTAAATTTACGAAGCTACTGAAAGAGACTCGCCGGAATTCAAAAGTCGGCGGGCCTCTTGTTCCCTAGCATTAAATGGTGGGGCAAACAGTTTCCCACTTCCATTTAACTCTGCATTCGTACGCCCACTTTCTCTCAAATAAGTTTCCATGTGAGTTAAAGCTGACGACATTCCATCCGTATAAAACATCGCTTCCAATCCACTTCGATTCCTCTTTCGGCTTCAAACACTCCTAAAACTCTACTGATCCCAAGCTAGCAGTTTTCATATGGATAAACCAAGCCGTGCGTGAAAGATCCTTCTATCCACATTAGTCATGCAGTTGGAATCGGCATGCATTCCATCACTTCCACACAGTCACCGGGGAAGATGCTGAAGTGCGGGTGGTTTTCAAACAGCTTGGCGGCGTCTTCGTGTGACGAGGCCTTAACGATGACGTAGCCGGTCATGTTGTTGCTGGTATCGGAAATGCCATCGGGACCAATGCGCTTGGTTTTACCCAGCGGGCCACCCTCGGCGACGAGAATATCGCTGTGTCTTTCCATCCAGCCACCCCAGGCGGCCATGCCTTCCTGTATGCGCTGCTGGCGCTGCTCTGCAGTCAGACCTTCCCAGCCTTTCATGGTGTTCGGGGTACCGAGGTACATGGCGAGGTAGTTTTTCATGATTAATTCCTTCCCTGTTTAAACGTAGTTACTGTTTGATTTCCGGTTCGACCAGACGGGCCAGCGCCAGCATCGACTCCTGCCAGCCGAGGTAGCACATCTCGACCGGGATCACGTCGGGGATTCCGTCCTGCACGATGGTGAGCTCGGTACCGCAGGACACCGGTTTGAGGGCTATCGTGACCTCCATGGTGCCGGGCAGGTTTGGATCGTCGAAGATGTCGATGTAGCGGATCAGCTCATTCTCGACCAGTTCTTTGAACTCCCCGCCGAAGGAATGCTTTTCCCCGGTGGTGAAGTTGATAAACGAGGCCTTGTAGGTACCGCCCACCTCGGCCTGCAAATGGTCGTAAACCGCATAGAAGCCGTCTGGCGGGGACCACTTGGCCATGGCATGCGGATTGGTGAAGGCGCGATAGACGCGCTCGGCGGGGGCGCGCAACACGCGGTGTAAGCGTACGGTGCCGGGCATGGTGATTCTCCTCAGATTCTCTGCTAGCGTTTTTTACTGACTCAGCCGGCGTCGCCGCCAGCCGCGTTACCAGTCTCCATCAGTTCCCGCGCAGGACGCACTTCGACCGAGCCGTAGCGGGCCGGCGGAATCTTGCCGGCGAGGGCAATGGCCTCATTGAGGTCCCGAGCCTCGAGCATATAGAAGCCCGCAAGCTGCTCCTTGGTCTCGGCAAAGGGCCCATCGGTCACGGTGACTCGGTTATCGCGCACACGCACGGTGGTAGCCGAGCTGGAGGGCATCAACGGGCTGCCATCGATGAAGTGACCGCTTGCACTGAGGCCCTCAACGCAGGCAATGCACTCCTGGTTGAGATCATCCCATTCCTGCTGGGACTTCTGCTGCATCAGCTTTTCGTCGTAATAGACCAGCGCCAGATACTTCATCGTTTGCTCCTTTGTTTTGCCGGCGGTTGCCGTGTTGGCGGTTTCACTAGTTAGTCGATCGAGAAGATCGGTTTTCGACAGTGGATTACATTTTTTTAGAATTTTGTTAGGCCCGGCAGTCAGCCCGTTTCCAGTTCGGCGAGACGAGCCGCGAGAAAGCGTTGTTCCGGTCCCTGGTGTGCCAGCTCCAGGGCACGCTGATAGGCGGCACGCGCCTCATCTTTTCGATCTAGGCGACGGTACAGGTCAGCCCGGGCGGCGTGTGCCAGGTGATAGTCCGCCAGCAAGCCGCGCTCCAGCAACCCGTCAATCACCACCAGGCCCTGTTCGGGGCCGTCACGCATGGCCAGGGCCACGGCACGATTGAGCTCGATAACCGGCGAAGGGGTCATTTCCAGTAAGGCGTCATACAGTCCGACAATCTGCGGCCAGTCAGTGGCTGCAATCGAGTCCGCCTCGGCGTGGACTGCAGCGATGGCGGCCTGCACGGTATAGGGACCAAAACGACGGCTTGCCAGGGCACGCAGTGTCAGCGCCTTTCCCTCGTCGATTTGCTGCCGGTCCCATAAGGAGCGGTCCTGCTGCTCCAGCAGGATCAGGCCACCATTTTCGGAAACCCGGGCTGCGCGACGCGAGTCCTGCAATAGCAAAAGCGCCAGTAAACCTTCCACCTCTGGCTCCGGTAACAGCTGGCAGAGCAAGCGCGCAAGGCGAATGGCTTCCGCCGCCAGGTCGTGGCGAATCAGGTTATCGCCGGCAGAGGCAGAGTAGCCTTCGTTGAAAATCAGGTAGATGGCGTGCAATACACTGTCGAGACGCTCGGGTAGCTGTTCCGCGGCTGGAACCTCATAGGGGATTTTGGCGTCACGAATCTTCGCTTTGGCGCGCACAATGCGCTGTGCCAGAGTTGGTGTGGAGGTGAGGAAGGCGCTGGCAATTTCTTCGGTGGTGAGCCCACACACCTCGCGCAGGGTGAGGGCAAGTCGCGCCTCCGGTGCAAGGCTCGGATGGCAGCATGTGAAAATCAGGCGCAGCCGGTCATCCTCGATGCACTGGACTTCCAGCTCATCATCCGTTGTGAGCTCGGCTTGCAGGCGTTCGGCAACCTCATCGTAAGACACATCAAATCGCGCTTTTCGCCGGAGATGGTCGATGGCCTTGAAGCGCCCGGTGGAAACCAGCCAGGCGCGAGGGTTATCGGGTATACCATCGCCGGGCCACTGTGCCAGTGCCGCGCTGAAGGCCTCGTGCAGGGATTCTTCCGCGAGATCAAAATCATCGAGTAATCGGATCAACGTAGCGAGTACACGGCGCGACTCATTTTGATAGATTTCTTGTATTCGGGCTTGGAGTAGTTCCGCCATAAGTGTGATTTTTATCTGATTTAGGGGCGCCGTTACTCGGGCTACTTACTATAGCGAAGATATGGCATTCTCTGTCGTACCACTTAGCCGTTAACTCGTACAAATAGACAACAATTCTATGATCGACTTTGAAAACAAGAGCCTGTTCAAACTCAAACAGAATGCCGGATTCGCCGAAAAGGTCGCCCCGCTGTTACTCGATGGCGAGGAGGTACTGGACTCCTTCAAATCCATGCGCGACGGGGTAGTTTTTACCAGCAAGCGCATTATTGCGGTTAATGTACAGGGCATTACCGGTAGCAAGAAGGATTTCACTTCCCTGCCCTACAAGAATATCGTCGCCTTCTCGGTAGAGAGCTCCGGTACCTTGGATATCGATAGCGAACTGGAGTTGTACTTCTCCTCGCTGGGCAAGGTACGGTTTGAGTTCAGCGGCAAGGCGCGGCTGATGGATATCGCGCACTATATTGGTCGATACGCGCTCTAGTACCAGGCTATGAAATTATTACAAATAATAACGAGTCGATATTTATCGGGCTTGGCGCTCACCCTTTTTGCCAACGTGTCGCTGGCACAGAAAGCGGAAGATAGCGGATATTTTATCCAGCAGGATTCAGATATCGCGATCAATCAATCCGGTCCACATAAAGGCGGCGGCGAAACCACAGGTTTCCCTTTCTTTTCCGATGTGCCCGCTATGGATCTGGTGTTTAAAAAGCGGATTCTGCACCCTGGCTCGGCCATCGGCTATCACGAGCAGCATAAGGACGAGATCTATTACGTGATCAGTGGCGCCGGGGAACTGACCATGAATGGAACGACTTCTGAAGTCGGCCCCGGGACGGCCATCCTCACCCGCCCTGGGAACTCCCACGGCCTGCGACAGACGGGTGATGAAGACCTGGTGATTTTTATCGTGTACCGGAAGTAATGGTCACGGGCTCACCGCGAATAACGGCCCTGGGTGAGCCTGGCGTATAAAGAACCACAGACCAATACAGCTTGGGCCAAACTTGCTGTAAACGACGGTTTGCAGCATGGATTTAACAGACATTTTCAATCGCCTCTCCCTGCCCTACTTTGGCGGCCTTTCCGTGCTGTTGGTACTGCTCGCCATGGCACTTGGAGACTTCTTTGGCCTGCGTAGTTCGCGCAAGGGGAAAATGA
Organism: Microbulbifer mangrovi; assembly: GCF_002009015.1. Taxonomy (GTDB): domain Bacteria; phylum Pseudomonadota; class Gammaproteobacteria; order Pseudomonadales; family Cellvibrionaceae; genus Microbulbifer; species Microbulbifer mangrovi. The sequence continues at coordinate 30,094 of NZ_LZDE01000319.1, forward strand.
GCGACGCCTCGATCGGCAGTGCGGTAGCAGCGATACTCGGCCTTCTCGCGTTCCTGCTGGCATTTACCTTCAACTCGACGGCAGAACGCTTTTTACAGCGTAAAGCCTTACTACTAAATGAGGTTAACGCCATATCCACCACCTACCTGCGCGCAGACCTTCTCCCTCTGGAACAGCGGCGCAAGGTGCGGGCATTGCTAGCGGAATATGCGGCAGTGCGGGACTTTGACCCCAAACAGGTAGAGGACTTTGAGCAACGGGTCCTGCGCAGCAAGCAAATTCATGAAGAACTCTGGCAGGTAGTTGCGCAGCTCAGTGACGGGGACTATGACGGAGTGCGCCTGGGCAAGTTTGTCGACTCGCTCAACGAGGTGATCGACTTCAACACACTGCGAATCCATGTGGGCGCCCGCTACCGCATTCCCTCACCAATCTGGGCAGCGCTGGCACTGGTTACTTCTCTGGCTATGTTTGGTATCGGCTTCCAGCTCGGTTCCGGGCGACGGGGCTCACCACAAATATCCCTGGCGTTGGCGCTGTCGTTCTCGATTGTAATCTTGCTGATCGCCGACCTGGATCGTTCATATCAGGGCTTGCTGATCGTAGACCATGCGCCAATGTCCGAGCTGAATCAGGAACTGCATGAGGCGGAGAGAGCCGCTGAGTCCGGCTCTGAAATTTGACGTGAGCTTGCAGCGGACCCCTCTACCGGCTTCCGCTGCACCCTGAATCGCTAACGGCGATTATATCTGGCCGCGTATCGGCAGTGATGGGTTGTTTCTCTGGATTCCGGCAATGCGGATACGGGTGGGCTGGCTGGCCTGGGGATAGGCAATCACGGTGTAGAAGTGCCCTTCGGTGGTCACCAGGGCAAATGTTTTACGATTCGATTCTCCCGGCAAGGCCGCAGGCATGGCACCATTAGTCCACGGATCATTAAACGGGTTGAAGCCAGAGAATGCACCAATTTGCGCGTCTCGGGCATAGTTATTCCATGCTGTTCTTGCCGCGATTGAATTTGGTGTAGTAGGAGTCATATCCGTACCCACATGCCCGACATAGCGCACGCCATTGCGCAAATAAGTTGTGATCCAGCAGCCGCTCATGGGACCGGTGAGAATATCCACACCATTTGGACGAACTTCGCTTACCACACCTGGCAACCACTCGAGCCAGGCAAAGTTACGGTGCACCTTGGGGGAATGCCCAGTACCAACGTTACTGGTTCTCTGGCGATCCATCTGACTTTGCACATGTTGTCCGGCGCGCTGGAAACCAATTTCCATTTTCTGTTTGAATGTTGGGTTAAATCCGGCCATCGGGTTATTGGGTGCCATCGGCGCGGATTTGGATGAGGATTTTGAAATATGAAGTATCTGCCGGGTCACTTCCTGAAAACCGTTCGCCGCCGGCCTGGCATTAACTGGTACTGGCGTATTAAGTTCAAGATAGCGGCCCACTATCAATTTTTGTTCAATCATTTTTCGCTCCGTGAAACAATTAGTTAATCATTCTGGCCGATATAGTAACCAATTTCTCAGATCAGCAACCAAGCAAATTAAAAATTAAAGATCAGCAACCTGATGGAACACTTTCCCGGCAAGCGAGTACTTACTTTTCACCAAGTACCATTTTTCATATTCGCAGCACTCATCACAGGCAGTGACTTTGGGCAGTCGGAAAGCAAAGAGCCTTCTTTAGATTTCGAACGCACCTTAGCCATCATGCAGCCGACAATAGATGACTATCTGTACATTTTTTCATGCGCGTGCGAAGAAAAGTGAAAGCTCGCGGTAATGGATAAGGAATATTAACCATGCGTGCGTATCTACTACTGGCCATCTTGCTGATACCCCGGCCACTCATTGCAGCGCTCTACCAGTGTACTGATGTAGACGGCCATACGAGCTTTCAGGATACGCCTTGCGCTGGGCAGATTGAGGAAAGGAACCTCGATGAAGCGGCCCTGAGTTCCCGGATTAATATCAGTGGGGAGAAAGGTGCAGCCATTAAACCCAGATTCGGTAACCGGGTTTTTAATGGCGATTTCTCTCAGGGTATCGAGGGGTGGAGTGCCGAGAAGAATCCACATTTCTTCCAGTGGGCAACAAGTTCCGGGCTCCCCGAGACCGGTGCTCTTGCGGTGCAGTCTACGCCACCAGAACACCCCAAGGAGCGACGCATCTACAATGCGGAGCTTTCCCAGTGTGTGCCGCTTGAAGACGGTCGCAGGTATCGCCTTTCCGCACGCTATCAGCCCGTCGGTTTCTTCAAAGCCCGCCAGACGAACAGGATCAACCTGGTCTGGTACAAGAGTGAGGACTGCTCCACTGGCGGCACCTTCGCCGCGTATCTGGAGCCCAAGCCCTCTGTACGTGGTTGGCAGCAAGTCACCCGGGATCGTCTGTTGCGCAACCTGAGTGCGAAATCGGCAAAAATTACCGTTTCCCAATCCAGGACTTCTGCCAAAGGTGAGCAGGCGATGTGGGATGACATTGCTCTCGAACCCTTAGAATTTCAGCAGACTTCCCGCTCAGCCACCTTCTACGATCCCAAGTTCACCCGACCACTGGGAGCAAACTACGTATTCAATGGGAATTTCAGCCAGCAACTGAATGGCTGGCAGACCAGCGGGGACACGCGCTGGACTGCCGGTGAGGGCAAGGGGTACACCGGCGGTGCGCGCCTTGCCATCACTTCGGCCAAGGGCGGCTACGGCGCGCACACCTTTTCTCAATGTATCAATATTGGTGCAGATCGAGTTTTTTCCGCGGCTGCGGATGTGAAAGTCGACTCCCGCTCTAATCAGGAGGGCGGTGGGATATTCCGGGTCTCCTGGTATGAGGAGACCGAGTGCAAGGGCAGTAGTGAAAGTGCGCACCGCGAAGACAATGTGGAGTACATTGACGGCTGGCAGAGACTGACCATTTCGAGATTGGAGGCGCCGCCGAACGCACAAAGCGTGAAGCTGCGAATGACCCGGGGAGTGCGGGATACCGGATCATTTGCCTTTTTTCTGGATAACATTGAACTCAGAAGCATCCCATAAGTTTTCTGCGCCTATGCAAGCAGGGTCAATCACCGGTATAAAAAAGGGAGTGGCGAAATACATCGCCACTCCCTTTTTTATCCCTTGAGCGTTAGCTCATGCTTCTCACGGTGTGGCAGATTCCGCTTCCACCTGCTCCGCATTCGCAACGGCCGATACATTAGTTACCGTCACTTTTGCGCCGGGCACAACCGGACCGGAAAAGTCAGCCAGTGCCTGCTGGGCATCTTCAGCGGTACTGATCTTGTAGGATTGCAGACTTTCCAGACTCTCGATATGCAAGAAATTCCCGTCTTCTGGCAGCGTCTCATCGTACTTATCCCGGAACCAACGACGCCCGTGGGTAATGACCTTACCTACAGAGGCCTTGGCCGAGGGAAGCCCCGGTACCATGTAATCCATGGTGAAGTCGTCGTAAAACGACTGGATCTCCTCAGCGTCCTTGAAGTCCGTAAAGTCAATTTCGAAAGTATTGAAGACGCTGCGATAGGTAAAGCCGGTAACCTGTGTCTTGGCCCCGCAGATACTAGCCACCATCCTGCAGGTATCGATTGGATCTCGCATCACCTGGCAGCCCTCAAATACGATCTTTGACTGCACGGTAACGCCGGTCTTCGCCAACGCCTGGCGCACGGTCTCCGTAGTCGGGTTAAGACCTCCTATAATTAGCTGGCCCGGTGCCGAGTGTACGTTGATAACCAGGGTATCGATTCTGCCGTATTTGCTCAGTGCCGCCGCCAGTTCCGCAACGGAGCCCACACCTACCAGCTTTGCTTTCGGATAATAGGCGCGTGCGAGGATTGGCGCGAAGCCGCTGATTCCAGAATCGCCACTATCGTAAAGCATCAATGTCTTGATCGATGGCCCCTTGGCGGGCCCTGAACTGCCGCCTGTGGCTGCCTTGGTATCTGTCACTGGCGTCTGTGTCAGCGTAGTTGCATTGAGCACCTGACTTACGTCAGTGACTGGATGTCTTGGAGGCATCGGTTTTTCCTCCTTATTCTTCTGTCTCTAGCGCGCACAGACGGTTCAGATCCACGATGGTTTCGAGGCGATCCTCGAGCTTGGCTTCCGCGATCGCGGCCTGGACAATGCGTTCACGCTCGTTTGCGAGGGTTTCCTTGTTTGCTGCCGCGCGCTGGATGGTCATCGCATATTCGTCAAGTGCATCCGCCTGCCCCAGCAGTGCCTCAACGATCACGCTGTCGGTACGCATGGTGATGCGAGAGTCATTCAACAGAACGCCATCCACGGGATTGCTGGATTCGCCCTGATTCAGCGGCCCGGATTTGAAACGGTAATAGCTGTTGGCGGTGGGCACCGGGAACTCGCCATCTTCATCCAGAGTGGCTGGTTCGATCTCGATTCGAGTGCCGTGATCCACGAGGTTTACCCGCTCTAGCGTCGGCACCATGATATCTTCGCTATCGGCGATAAAGCCCGCTACCTTCAGGATGGCACGGGCCACCTGCGGGATTTTGTGCTCCACCACAAACTCTTGCAGGAAGCCCAACAGACCGGAAATAGGCACTTCGCGCCAGGAGTCGCGACGTCCGTTGGTAAACGCCACACGTACGTCCTTCAGGTGTAACTTAGTGATGTACTCTTGATTCAACTCCCGGAACACAAAGTTCAGGACACGACGCATATTTGCGTTGCTGATGGTGCGTTCGATAATGGTTTCCGATCCGGATTCCTCCTCCCGCTCGGAGCTGCTGGTTACCGACATTTCCCGTTTGCTGGAAGATTCTGCAGCGTGCTCCTTGACGGATTCTGCTGCCTGCTTGGCAAACTGCTCACGTCCACTGGAGTACTCACCGCTCCCGCCACCAGATACACTGGCACTACCAAAACCCCAACTGGCAGACACTTCCGCTTCTACATGCCACTCCTCCGTTTTGGACTTGGTCTGCTTGTCGGTAGTTTCATTCTGGATTTTGTCGGCAAAGCGCTCGCGTGCGGACTGCTCGTGTGAGTCGATAATACTGGAGGATTCCTCGCGGCTCTCCTTGGTGCTCTGCCAGGTACGCATGGATATACGCGTTGTTTCCCCGGGCAACAGGGTAAACGTCTTCACCGTTTTACCCATACCGTAGTCGCCCAGGAACGAGCTGACTCCATAGCGCTCCACCAGGAATATTTTGGGCTTCTCTGACGAATCAACCGGATGCGGGGTATAGGTCAGGTTGCCAGCCCAGCCGACTGTAGGCACCATTACAATTCCGGTATGGATGTTTTCCTTGAAAACACGGGGATCCACTGCATCATTCAGTGCCGCAATGGTTTTCATCAGCTGGCTGCTTGCGGCGCGCGAGGTGGTGTTGTCGATGGGGGCACGAGCCGGCTTTACGTCCTGAGGAAGTCGAGTCACACGGGTACTGATCCGGTAGATACTTTCGCTGAGAAAGTTTTTTACTAAAGTATCATTGGGAATCAGATTGTCCTTAACCTTCGGATCAAGGCCCAGAGACTCCTTGTATGAGGTTCCGGCTGCTCTGGCCAGCGCAGTAAAGTCCTTGTTGCCCAGCCCCAGATCCAGCTCCATGATCCGGCGTCCGGTATGTGCCCCGGGCAATGGAACCTGGTAGTTTATTTTTGCGGGCTGTCCCGCTTCACTGAATTGAATTGCCTTGGGATCACTAACTGTGTCGTTCATCGTTAAATTCCTTTTTAGTTGATTCGCTTTCACTAACACCCTCATCCATCCGGCTAAAACTCCTTGTCATGTAGCCGGCGAGCGCAGCGAGAATATCAGCGAATTTTTATTTGGCAACGACCGAAAAATGTTTTTCGTGACAAGCCGAAATTTAATGCTTAGGGGAAATCAAGTTACACTTGACAACTGTTTGATATTAAAAAGAATCTGACCAAAAAATTTGAAATTACTGTGCGATTACAATCCCTTACACGCGATTACACGCCAACACTTTCTCGCCAAAACTGGCTGAGAAAAGGGATGACACCCCTCAGAGCGCGTGTATCCATCGCGGCAGATTGATATTTCAGGGTTCTGTGATTGAGAAAAATTTCAGATGTTTATTTGTAATCGACGTCGTATATTGGCGGCCAGTTAGCGGAATTTTCCACATAAGAAAATATTCGCCATCATTTCAGTCGCGTTAGGATTTATTCGCCATGTCCCTGTTATTTGAAGAAATCGATAGCCAACCTTCTCCTCTTGGGGAGATTTCACTGCGCAGGCGGCGTATCCCGGCGCTCGGGGATCGGGATATTTACGAGGTAAAGCTCGGCGAAGAGTTCCTGATGTCGAGCATGTTTGTGGAAGCAGAGGAAGCGCTTTCGACACTAGGCCTGGCCAAGGCCCGGGGTGACCAGCTGGATGTCGTGGTTGGCGGCTTGGGACTGGGCTATACGGCAGTGGCGGCGTTGAATGATGAACGTATCGCCGAGTTACTGGTAGTTGACGCACTCGACACCGTGATCGGCTGGCACCGCGACGAGAAAGTGCCGCTAGGAAAAATTCTAAACGCCGATGCCAGGAACCGTTACGTACACGGCAGCTTCTTCGATCTGGCCACATCACCGCAAACGGGTTTTGATCCGCAACAACCGGGCAGAAAGTTCGATGCGATCCTACTGGATATCGACCACTCACCCACCGAATACCTGAATCCAGCCAATGCGGGTTTCTATACCACCGACAACCTGGCATTGATGGCGGAGCAGTTGACGCCGGGAGGGGTATTCGCGATGTGGTCACAAAACCTGCCGGAGGAATCTTTCGAGGAGTTACTGGGGACAGTGTTTGAGTCGGTGGAGTCACATGTGATCTCGTTTTACAACCCGTTCATGAGCGAGGAATCTACTAACTCAGTCTACGTCTGCATAAAGTCGGTCTAATGTAGGGGCTGCTCATTCCCTGCAATTAACGCGGAGAATAACCCGTCGGATCATCGAAAAACATTTTCCAAATCTTCATTTCCCGGTAATAATAATTTCACGAATGAAATTATTGCCTGCGCCAGTTAGTCACGGAAGACCAGTTTGGCGGCGAACATATGGCGCATGATTTCTCGGATTTGAGCTGCGGATTTATTTCTGCAGCTCACTTGAAACAGGGAAGTTTCATGGAAAATGTAATTCGCTCCCGGTCCACGGGAAAAAGTGTCATCAATGGCATCTACGAGACCCGCAAGGTCTTGCTCAAGGTCGGCACCGAGTCGGTGACCAAGTATTTCAAGCAAAGACCGGGCGTTGATCGCCGTTATCGGATTGAAAAATCCGCCTTGCAGCGGCTGCGTGGTGTCGCGGGATTCCCCCAGTTGATCCGCTCTGCGGACACATCCCGCCTGCTCGAGATGTCACGCCTGCCAGGCGCCTCAGTAAAAGCCCTCAGCGAGCGCAATCTGCGGGACCTCTCGGCAATCGTCGAAAAGATGCTTTCCGCTGGGGTGGCGCGCCATTCCCTTCCCCTTAGAGACATCCTTGTCGATGCAGAGGGCAACATCGGGCTGGTGGATTTTGAGCGCGCCACACTGCGCTCGCGTATCTGGCGCCCGGACTGGAGCATCGCCAAAACCGTAACCCGCTATCACCTGTACCGCCTGTTCGCCGAGCAGCAACCGCAGTTACTGAATCCGGAGCAGTGGAAACTGGTGAATCTCGGCGGAAAGCTGAAAAACCCGGTTGGCCTGTTCCACGCCTGGACCAAATCGCTGCGCAAACCCGCATAGGGATCATTGCCAGAAGCCTGCCCGTCCTGCGACTATCGAATGTTCAATTATTAGGCGAAATTCTCGACACCCTGCCCGCAAGCCCTTATAGTGCGCGGCCCGCCATGCTTCTGCGCGTGGCGGCAGTCATCGATGACACTCATCAATACCGCCCACCTGTAAGCCCCCGGGAATAGCCTCTTGATCACCACCGCCAATATCACCATGCAGTTTGGTGCCCAGCCGCTGTTTGAAAACATCTCTGCCAAGTTCGGCAACGGCAACCGCTACGGCCTGATCGGGGCCAATGGCTGCGGCAAGTCCACTTTCATGAAGATCCTGAGCGGCGCACTGGCGCCTTCTGCAGGCAATGTGTCCATCGAACCCGGCTGTACCGTGGGTGTACTGAGTCAGGACCAGTTCGCATTCGAAGAGTACTCGGTAGTCGACGCAGTGATCATGGGAGACACCCGCCTGTGGGAGATCAAGCAGGAGCGCGACCGGATTTACTCGCTGCCGGAGATGAGTGAGGAAGAAGGCATGCGCGTGGCGGACCTGGAGTTACAGTTCGCGGAGCTGGATGGTTACAGCGCGGAGAGTCGCGCGGGTGAGATCCTGCTGGAGGCGGGTATCGAGGAGTCCCTGCACTTCGGCTCCATGAAGCAGGTGGCCCCGGGCTGGAAGGTGCGGGTGCTGTTGGCGCAGGCGCTGTTTGCGGATCCGGACATCCTGCTGCTGGACGAGCCCACCAA
>NZ_LZDE01000320.1 GCF_002009015.1 Microbulbifer mangrovi
GTTTTACCGGAGCCGGTGGGACCGGTGACTAGCAGGATGCCATGGGGACGTCCGAGCAGGTCCATCATGACCTTCAGATCCCGCTCAGCCATGCCCAGATGGCGCATATCCATTTTACCCGCCTGCTTATCCAGCAGTCGCATTACCACACGCTCGCCGGCAGAGGACGGCATGGTAGACACCCGCACATCCACTTCGCGCCCCCCCATCAACAGGGAGATACGGCCATCCTGAGGCACGCGCTTTTCGGCGATATCCAGTTTCGCCATTACCTTGATACGGGAAACCAGCAGCGGTGCCAGGGCGCGCCGAGGTTGCAATACCTCGCGTAATACGCCGTCCACACGGAAGCGCACTACCAGGCGCTTCTCAAAGGTTTCAATATGAATATCCGAGGCGCCCTGCTTCAGCGACTCAGCAAAAATGGCATTGATCAGTTTGACGATCGGCGCATCGTCTTCCTGCTCGAGAAGGTCTTCGGTTTCGGGCAGCGAATCGGCCACCGCCGCAAGGTCCAGGTCATCACCCAGCCCCTCGACATCCGAGAGGTTGCCACCTTCCCGGTTTTCATACTGGCGCTGCAGCGCCTCCTGGAACACCTCGACTTCGACGGCAGCGATCCCTAGCGGGGTCTCGCACAAACGTTGCACTTCAGCCAGCACGCTGGGGTTCAGGGGCGCCACATACTGACACACGGGGGTTCCGTCTACTTCCGCCAGCAGCACCTGATGGCGCTTGGCGAAAGCGTATGGCAATCGTTTTAACGCGAGATCCGTCATCACTTGACGTCCTCAGGCTCCATCGGGAGTACCTCTCCCTCTGTCGCATTACCAGAGCCGGGCGGCAGCAGGTCCGGCAATACTTCGCCGTGATTCCAGTCCCAGAGACGGCTGGTGTTGTCACGCAGGTGCAGCTGCTTTTCCTGCATATCGCGATAGCGCTTGCGCGTCTCCTCATACCCTGCGATCTGGGTGCTGAGGATTTTCGGGCGCAGGAACACCATCAGATTGGTCTTATCAACTTCCTTGTCCGAATTGCGGAACAGACGGCCGATGCCAGGAATGTCGCCCAGCAGCGGCACCTTCTGGTTGATTTCGGTTACCTTGTCTTCGATCAGGCCGCCCAGCACCAGAATGGCACCGTCATCGATAAGCACCTTGGTACGGATCTCACGCTTGCTGGTCACGATGTCCGACGCTGCAGAGCTGGCCACTGGCAGAACGTTTTCAACTTTCTGCTCAATTTCCAGGGTGACCGAATTGTTATTGTTTACCCGCGGTGTGACCTTGAGCGTGGTACCCACGTCCTGACGCTGAATGGTGGTAAACGGATCGTTGTTGCTACCAGACAGCAGCTGCTCGCCTGTGATAAACGGCACGTTCTGACCCACCAGAATTTCCGCTTCCTCGTTATCCAGCGCCATGATGGTCGGCGTCGAGAGAATATTCGCGTTGTTCTCGCTGGCCATGGCATTGATCGCCACGCGCACATCGGTGCCGCTCAGGAAGCCAAGGTTAAGACCGGAACGGGCCAGGTTCGCGGGTGCGAGAGAGAATGGATTGAATTCAGACAGCACATTGCCGTCGGCATCGATGATCGGCGTTTCCGCAAAATCGTTTTCAAAACCGGCGAACACATCGTCATCATCGCCCGCGATCCATTTCACACCGAGCTTGTTGCCGGTACCTTCGGTCACTTCAACGATAATTGCTTCAATCAATACCTGAGCGCGACGCACGTCGAGCTTGGCGATCACCCCTTTCATGGTCTCCAGCAGAGACGGCGGTGCAGTAAGAACCAGTGCGTTCAACTCTTCGTTGACCTGGATGCTCACCTCGACATCGGCAACCTGCTGGTCTTTCTCGGTTTTCTGGATGCTGCCGCTCATCCCTTCGAGGATCGGCTTGAGGTCAGCGGCACTGGCGTACTGCACGTAAACCACCGCAGTGTTGCCCTCACCTGCCAGTGGCTGGTCCAGACGCTCGATGACTTTCTTGAGCTGCTGGCGGGTGACCGGATCACCGGTGAGCAGAATACTGTTTGAGCGTTCATCTACAGCGATACGCAGGGGCTGCACATCGTTACCGGCCTGCTTGCCGCCGCCCTGCAGCAGCTCATTAATCACCTGCTTGACCTCCTTGGCGGAGGCGAACGCGAGGGGGACCAGTTCGATATCGATGGCGCCAGCCCGGTCGAGCTGCTTGATCAGACGCACGATCTGGTCGATGTTCGCCGCCCGGTCGGCAACGATCAGTGTATTGGTATCGGCGTAGGCGGCCAGATGGCCTGTCTGGGGAATAAGCGGACGCAGCATGGCGATCAGCTGCGCTGCGGAAATATTCTCAACCCGCACTGTGCGCACCACCAGGGCTTCGCCGGGCGCGCGGGTCTGGTCATCAATCACCGGGATGGCCTGCTGCTTGGCTAGCGCATCGGGCACCACCTTCCAGGCATCCCCCTGCTCTACCAGACTGAAGCCATTGACCTGCAGTACCGACATAAACACGTCAAAGGCCTGCTGATGGGTCATCGGATCACCCGCGACCACAGTCACCTTACCTTTGACATTGGGATGAACAATGATGTTCTTGCCGGTGAAATCCGCTGCCCAGTTGATGAGGTCGCGAATATCGGCGTTATCCAGCGAAAGAGTAACCCTCTCCGGGGAAGACTGAGCCAGCACCGAAAACGACAACAAAAAACCCAGGGCGGCTGCAACCAGCCGTCGGTGAAACACGCTCATCATTATAAATCTGACTCTAATTCTTATTTGGTCGGTAAATTTATGGTCTTGTAAAACGCGCCGTACCCCCCGGACGCGTGTACGAATTTAGCGTTGCTGCGCCCCTTGCCGCTGGCGGGCCATCTCGCGAAGCTTTTCCAGTCGATCGCGGATGGACTGCTGCTTGTCCGCACGATTGGAAGACGCGTTGGCACTGATCACCCGGGAAGCCTCACGAGCGTAGTTCGCATACTGCTTTGGAACAGTGGGCCGGCCATCTGCATCCGGGTAGGTCAGCTTTTCCATCTGACCGTTCCGTCGAAGGATAATATGATCGACCTCTACGGAATAGACCTCGGCACCACCTGGCAGGCTCTGACCTACATAAAAACGCTCCGCGGGCTTGCCGCGTTCCGCCACCAGCGCACTGGCGTGGTCGTTAACACTACTGCTAAGGACACCGGAAAGCACCAGATTCAGCTGGGTAATCGGAATATTGGCCAGATCCAGCTCGGGTTCTGCTTCGTTCTTGACGGCAGCAACGCCGAAAAAGGCTGTAGAAGGAAGTGAAGCGGCGGCATTCGACTGGGTTGACCGCGTGCTGCGCTCGGCCAGAAGGCCGCCATCTGTTTCGGCGGGAACCGCCAGGTTCCCGTATGCCATCACGTTGACCGCGAGCCAGCCACCAACGACGGCCACCGTAGCCAACAGGCTGCGGCGGGCAGTGTTTCCACCGGGCGCCGCAGGATTCTGCAGCGCGGACGATATTGTGCGCTTTACCAAAGACATGTTCAAAACCCGTCTCGGCTGTACCACAGACAGCATAGTTCTACTTATTGGGGCGCCTATTCTCGGGGCTAGCACCGAGAAAGGCAATGTTACCGGCCAAACAGATTAATAAATAATCAATCAGGGCGCAAAGCCCGATAACTCAACCCAATACCTGCACCACTAAAAAGGGCGGCTTTCGCCGCCCTTTCCGATCGATGTCAGTATATGACCCCGAAGTTACAGCTTTGTTTCAAGCTCGGGAACTGCATCAAACAGGTCGGCCACCAGGCCGTAATCGGCAACCGAGAAGATCGGCGCTTCTTCATCTTTGTTGATGGCCACAATCACCTTGGAGTCTTTCATGCCCGCGAGGTGCTGGATGGCACCGGAGATACCAACGGCCACGTACAGGTCGGGCGCAACAATCTTACCGGTCTGACCGACCTGCATGTCATTCGGAACAAAGCCGGCATCAACGGCGGCGCGGGAAGCACCCACGGCAGCACCCAGCTTGTCCGCCACCTTGTACAGCAGCTCGAAGTTCTCGCCGTTCTGCATACCGCGACCACCAGAAATGACCACGCGTGCGGCAGTCAGTTCCGGACGGTCGGATTCGGCCAGCTCTTCACCGACAAACTTGGATACCGCTGCGTCTTCGGCAACATCCACGTTCTCGACCACTGCACTGCCACCTTCAGCGGCAACCGGGTCAAATGCGGTGGTACGCACGGAGGCCACCTTAATGGCATCGGAGCTCTGCACGGTAGCAATCACGTTACCGGCATAAATCGGACGCTTGAAGGTATCCGGACCCTCGACAGCAATAATGTCGGAGATCGGCTGGACATCCAGCAGGGCCGCTGCGCGCGGCAGCATGTTCTTGCCGGTCGTAGTGGCCGGCGCCAGTACGTGGCTATAGTTCTTGCCCAGATCCGCCACCAGTTTGGCTACATTTTCGGCGAGTTGGTGCTCGTAGGCCGCATTGTCTGCTACCAGAACCTTGCTAACACCTTCAGCTTTCGCAGCCGCTTCTGCTGCTGCGCCACAGCCGCTACCGGCAACCAGCACGTCAATATCGCCGCCGATAGCCTTGGCCGCAGCGATGGTGTTGAGGGTTGCGCCTTTCAGTTCGGCGTTATCGTGCTCCGCAATTACAAGAATACTCATCAGATTACTTTCGCCTCGCTTTTCAGTTTTTCCACCAGTTCCGCCACATCGGCAACCTTGATGCCCGCCTGGCGCTCGGCCGGCGGCTCAACCTTCAGGGTCTTGGTGCGCGGGGCGATGTCTACACCCAGCTCATCCGGGGTAGTCGTATCGAGAGGCTTTTTCTTCGCCTTCATGATGTTGGGAAGAGAAGCGTAACGGGGCTCATTCAGACGCAGGTCGGTAGTTACCACTGCAGGCAGGGTCAGCTCAACAGTCTGCAGGCCGCCGTCGATTTCGCGGGTAACCTTCACAGAGCCATCTTCGACATTCACTTCGGAAGCGAAGGTGCCCTGCCCCATGCCAGTCAGCGCTGCCAGCATCTGGCCGGTCTGGTTGTTATCGCCATCGATGGACTGCTTGCCGAGAATAACCAGCTGCGGCTCTTCTTTTTCCACAATGGCCTTGAGGCACTTGGCAACCGCCAGCGGCTGCAGCTCGGCATCGGTCTCAACCTGGATGCCGCGGTCAGCGCCCAGCGCCAGCGCAGTACGAATCTGTTCCTGGCACTGCTTGGGGCCCATGGACACAGCGACGATCTCGCTGACCACACCCTTTTCTTTCAGGCGCACCGCCTCTTCCACCGCGATCTCGCAGAAGGGGTTGATGGACATCTTAACGTTGGCAGTGTCCACATCTGAACCGTCCGCCTTCGGGCGAACTTTCACGTTGTAATCGACAACGCGTTTCACAGCTACAAGAACTTTCATGAAAATCCCGTCTCAGTAGTCTACTTAGAAGTTGCAACCCGACAGCCAATACAGCCTCAGGGCAACGTGGGTAACTCGGGCAGCCTCCCGGCCGAGTACTGTGGCGGCCCTGCCAGATCCGCACAAAGCGGGCGATCTATGGCACCTGCGAGCTCACCTCAAGTTCAAACAGTTGTTTGAGCGGCGTGTATGGTGGCCCTTTCACAGGCCAAAATCAATAGTTGAATACTAAGCCTAGCAGTCATTCATAAGATCAATTTCAGGCCATAATTGCCCTATATTTTACTCCCGGGAAATTGGCATTTTGCGCCGCTTTTGCCAGCAGAAATGAAAACTCCTGCAATTGGTAGGGTGGCCCCGGGGCCGATATAATGCGCCAGCTTATAGATCGCCTACCGTAATTCGGCGACTGAATAATGAAACCTGCTGAGGAGTGACCTGTGGAACGCGAGTCAATGGAATACGACGTAGTCATCGTGGGAGCCGGCCCCGCCGGGCTTGCCGCCGCGTGCAAACTGCGTCAGATCAATGAAGACATCTCCGTCTGCGTCGTGGAAAAAGGCTCCGAAGTGGGCGCCCATATCCTTTCCGGTGCGGTATTCGAACCTACCGCACTCAACGAACTGTTCCCGGACTGGAAAGAGCGCGGCGCACCGCTGGAAACCGCCGTCAAAGGCGATGACATCTTTGTACTGCGCGGCCCGGAAAAGGCACTCAAGGTTCCTAATATGCTGGTACCCAGTACCATGCACAACGATGGCAATTACATCATCAGCCTTGGCAATCTGTGCCGTTGGCTTGCCGAACAGGCTGAAGCCCTGGGCGTCGAGATTTTCCCCGGCTTTGCCGCTTCAGAAGTTCTGTATAACGAAGACGGCTCTGTAAAAGGTATCGCTACAGGGGATATGGGCGTTGGCGCCAATGGCGAACACAAGGACAGCTACATGCAGGGCATGGAGCTGCACGCCAAATACACCCTGTTTGCCGAAGGTTGTCGCGGACACCTGGGCAAGCAGCTGATCGCCAAGTTCAGCCTGGACGCCGATCGCGACCCACAGCATTACGGCATCGGTATCAAGGAAATCTGGAAGATCGACAGTGCCAAGCATCAGCAAGGCCTGGTAGTACACACCGCTGGATGGCCGCTGGATGAATCCGGTTCTGCGGGCGGTGGCTTCCTCTACCACCTGGAAGACGACCAGGTTGTGGTTGGCCTGATCACTGACCTGTCATACAGTAATCCGCACGTTAGCCCGTTTGACGAATTCCAGCGCTACAAGCACCACCCGGTAATCAAACAGTACCTGGAAGGCGGTCAACGGGTCGCATACGGCGCGCGCGCCATTGTAAAAGGTGGCCTGCAGTCCCAGCCGAAGATGACCTTCCCCGGCGGCCTGCTGATCGGCGATGACGCCGGCACCCTGAACTTTGCCAAGATCAAGGGTAATCACACCGCGATGAAGTCCGGCATGCTCGCCGCCGAGTCCGTGGCAGAGGCTCTGACTGCAGAGCGCACCAGTGATGAAATCACAGACTACAGTGAGCGCTACAAAAACAGCTGGGCCTGGAAAGAACTGCATATGCAGCGCAACTTCGGTCCGGCACAGCACAAGTGGGGCAATATCTTTGGCTCTGCTTATGCGTTCCTCGACATCAATGTATTCAAGGGCAAGCTGCCCTGGACCCTGAGCGACAACAAAGCGGATCACGCACAACTGAAACCCGCAGCGGACTGCAAGAAAATCAACTATCCCAAGCCGGATGGCGTGCTGAGTTTCGACAAGCTCTCCTCGGTGTTTATCTCCAACACCAACCACGAGGAAGACCAGCCCTGTCACCTGACCCTGAAGGACAGTGATATTCCGCTGAACCACAACCTGCCGATTTATGATGAGCCGGCACAGCGCTACTGCCCTGCCGGCGTTTACGAAGTAATTGAGGAAGGCGACAGCAAACGCTTCCAGATCAACGCGCAGAACTGTGTGCATTGTAAGACCTGCGATATCAAGGATCCCACCCAGAATATCGTATGGGTAACGCCCGAAGGCGGCGGCGGCCCCAACTATCCGAATATGTAATCGGTCAGTCAATTTATCAAAGGGCACCTCTGGTGCCCTTTTTTCTTTTCGTGCATAAAAAAACCGGACACTGTCACCAGCGTCCGGTCTATCAAGGCATCCCTGTTGAGTTTTAACTTCCAGGTATTTTTCTAATTACTACGCAGTACCGCCACTCAGAACTGGTACTGGGCACTCAGGGAAAAGGACTGTCCCGGTTTCTGCTCGAACACGATCACATCCGCGCGCTCGATTTCAATTGCCTCATCCAGCAGGTTCTGCATTTTTGCCTTGATGGTGATCTCCTCAGTGGGATACCAGGAGTAAGTCAGATCCAGCGAGTGGAACGGTTGCTCGTAGGCATCCGGTGCACCGTTACGGCCCGCCAGGTACAAACGATCTCCAAACACGTTGTAGCCCAGGGTCGCGGAGTGGTTGCCATCCGGAGAGTCGAAACCAATCAGCATATTCACAACGTATTCAGAGGACCCTGTCATTTCGCGAACCGGACTAGTGGGCGCATCCGCCTCGGCACCCGCCACCAGCTCGGTTTCCTGCACTGTCAGGTTACCCTGCAGGAAGAAGCTGTCCATAAACTCACCCATGAAACCGAGGCTCTTGAGGCCTTCGATTTCGACACCGGTGATCTCACCGGACTCCGCATTGATGATCTCGCGGGCCACGTTGGTATCACTGGACGCCAGCTCAAAGAATTCGATCGGGTCGAGGATATCCTTGTAGTACGCGGAAATTGTCAGGTTGTCGCCGTTGGAGAAGAACCATTCGCCACGAATATCAAAGTTGGTAATCTCAGATGGACGCGCGTTCGGGTTACCCTTGATCTGCTCATCGGTAATCGGATCGATATAGATTGCATCAGTGATTTCACGCAGGTCTGGACGCACGGCAGTCTTACTGGCACCAAAGCGCAACTGGAAGGTATCCGCCCACAGGTTACCCATATAAGTCAGGGACAGAGAAGGATATACCGCATCTTCTACATAGGTGGCATCGCGCAGCTCATCCGGATCACTGGTGATCTGCGGATCCTCCTGGGTGTAGCCGTAGGGGTTCCAATCCAAGGCAACCTGATTGTATTCCTCCCAGCGAGCACCGGCGGCGAGACGCCATGTCTCGTTCAGGGTCCAGTCCACTTTACCGAACGCCGCATCCGTCAGAGTTGCGGCAATATAGCTCTGGTTGTTGGAACCGGCGCGATCAAATACATAGTTGTTGTCGGTATCCGTGATCTGCTCATCACCAAACACATCGTTCAGACTGCCACCCAGGGAGCTCGGGTCGTCCACGCTCAGCGCGCCGATACGAAATTCGCTCTGCTTGTAAGTACGGCCTTTTTCAGTACGGGCATAACCACCACTCAGCTCCACACTGGAACTGGAGAAATACAGAGGCAGCGTCGCGCTCCAACCGTAGTTGATCACCTCGTCATCCAGCTCGGTAAAGCGGAAGCCTGAGCTGTTCACACCGACACTCACGGAAGAGGAAACTACCTCGCCGCTCGCATTGGTGATCGCGTCCGAGCTGATACTTACCTCGTTCGGGATATCGGTACGCGCGGTGGAGTCGGAGTAGAACCAGTCCACGGTGGTCTCTTCCGGCACCCAGTTCAGCAGTCCACCCGGTACCAGTGACTTGCTCATCGCGCCAAACTGGTGACTACCTTTCACCTGGTTTACCAGCATGTCGCGCTCTTCATACTTGATCGTAACTTCACGGAAACCGCGACCATCGGAGACCTGACGGTTTTCGTTGAAATAATCGCGGATGGAAGCATCGTCATCGGTATTGCGCAGATACAGACTGGTCAGGGTAATTTCCTGCTCGTCCGCGTAGCGGATACCCAGGTTCACATTGCCACTGATATCGACCGAGTAGGTAGAAGTGTTTTCGGTATCGATACGCTCTTCCGGAAAACCGTAGCTACGCTTAAGAGTTTCCTGCTCGCGCCATTTGTTTTTGTAAGAGCCACCTGCCAGGAAGCCCACTTCCCAGTCGCTGCCCAGGTAGAAGCGGTTGCCAACACTACCCTTCAGGTCCATATCCGGATTGCTGGATTCTTCGGTCAGTTCAACGTCGCGATTCAGACTCAGAGCGAGGTTGCGGTTCAATCGCTGCGCAGCGGCAATAGCCTGTGATGCGGAGGCGAATTCCCGGCCCTCGCGTTCGAGCCCCTTCCGGATATCCTGAACGCCCAAGCGCCCCTGGAAGCGCTGCAATGCGGCCTGCAACTGGTAAGGAAGCGCGCGGGTACCGTCGTCGGTCCCAAAGTGGTCATCGTCGCCGCCGTTGTAAGACAGCACATCGCCATCAGTTTCACTGTTTGTGCCGCTGCCAATTTCAATCGAATAGGTCAGATCATCGGGAATACCCTTGGTGCGGATATTTACGTTACCACCGCCAAAGGTTGCCGCCTGGTCGGCGGAGTAGGATTTCTGTACCGCCAGGGACTCGACCACTGAGGTCGGGAAAATGTCCAGCGGAATTACGTTTCGGGTCAGATCCGGGGAAGGCACCGTGGCGCCGTTCAGCGTGGTGCTGGAATAGCGCTCGCCGAGACCGCGAACGTAAACAAACTTGTCATTTACCAGAGAGAGACCGGAAACACGGCGCAGTGCTGCAGCAACGGTGGAGTCCCCTACCCGGCCAATCATTTCAGAACCAAGAATGTCGGTTACCACTTCTTCGTCCAGGCGCTCACTCACCAGCATTTCTGCGGAGTCTTTCAGACGCCCCTGAACCATCACTTCTTCAATCTGTGGAGCCTGAGGGCCCTCGACAGCATCCATTTCTGCTTGCGCATAAGCATTAGGAGCAATGATCGAGGCCGTGGCGATAGCCAGTACCAGCGGCGCTCGTTGAAACTTTTCGTTCTTTACCATTTCCCAGGCCTCTTATCGTTCCTGCGTATTGTTCTATTCGTCTTAATCCGTCAGCGGCATTCGCGCCACCACAACATCTCAGAATCAAATAGGGCGCCGACTCCAGATCTTGAAGGCGGCGCCCTTCATAGCCGGGGCATCACAGCCCGACCACGCTTAGCTCTTATTGCTCGAACCAGAGAGCCTGAGCACGGCTGCCTTCGTGCAGACCGTAGGTCCAGCCAGCAGTCCAATCGCTGTCACCAGCGCTCAGCGCACCCAGGTAAGCACGCTCAACCGGAGTAATTGTTACCGCGGCGTCGTTCACCATCATGCTGCCGGTGTCGATGGAAAAGACAGACAGGGGGCCTTCCAGTACCTGGAAGCCGGTGTCGGCAGCAGCGGTCGGATTCAGGGCTGCATCGGCCGGAACGGTTGCAAATACGTTTCCATTGGCAACAGCCCAGGTTTCCAGATCGTCAGCACCGATCGGGCCACCTTTGGTTTTGTCGGCACAGGCAAAGATGTTGGAGGTGATCGCAGCATCCAAACCAGCTTCCAGAGCAGCGGCGGTTTCGTCGCTCTCAACACGCAGGCAATAATTGCTACCTTCAATGCCGTTTTCATCTGCAGCGAAGGAGCCGATGACCATGGAGTTGGTGATCATCGGGAAGATGCCTTCGCGGAAGCGCCAGCCCGCGCCGGGATCGTGGGTGCCTTCGGACTGGGTGGAGATGATGCAGGTCAGGCCATCAATTACCGGGCGGCTGTTCAGGCCAGCAGCAACGATGTTGCTGTTGCGCTCTAGGTCGCTGGCGTTCTCGGTGGAGTAAGAGCCGATACCGTCGGACTCGATGCAGTGGTTTCCGTCGGTTGCGCTCTGAATCACCAGCGCATTGGTGATGGAACCGCTCCATCCTTCGTCGATGTCGATGGAGTCATCGCGAACGTACATGGCCAGGTAGTTTTCGAAGCTCACTGCACCACCGAACATTTCGATGCCATCATCGTAAGTAGAGTAAACCTGCAGGTTCTTGACCATGGTGCCGGAACCAACAGCGCTAAAGGTAATACCGTTCAGCTCGTCACCGTTGGCCACTTCTGCACCAGTGTGCTTCACGCGCACATATTCCAGCTGGCCGGAGCTATCACTGTTATTGTCACCACCGTAGTTCGACTGGTCTTTACCTGCGGCTCCCTCGGCCAGTACGTGACATTCGGAAGTTTTCAGATCGGCATCGTAAGCACACTTGTTGGTGATACCGAAACCGTTGATCACCATACCGCCCCACTGCTGTACGTCTTCAGGACCTACGGTGCCTTCTACGTCAGAAAGGGAAGTGAAAGTGATTGGATCCTGTGCGGTACCAACCGCAAACAACTGGGAACCGCGGTTGACCACCATGAACTTGGTGCTGTTCGGGAAAGACAGGGTAGCACCGGCCTGAACCGTCAATTGCGCGCCGTCGCCGCCTTCGGCGATGCCAGCTGCTGCCATGGTGGTGTCGTCGTCGTAGTTGTTACCGACAAACAGGCTGCCTTCAAAGATGTGCGCACCGCCCTCTTCGAGAGCCGGGATGACCAGGTCAACGGTAAGCGGGTTTCCTGAGTCAACAAATGCGGCGCTGTAAGTACAGTTACCAGTAGCGGAATCGAATTCGCCCTGCTTCACGCTACCGGCTTTCTCGTAAGAAGCACACGGATTATTGTCAACGCCACCGTTGTCGCTGCCACCGGTAGAGTTATCTACAGAGTTGTCTTCGTTAACCGGAGCAATGTTGATGCCGCCGCTGTCACAGCCAGCCAGCAGACCAGTGATAGCAGCCGCAAGCAGCAGCTTCTTGGTTACAAGTTTCATGTATCCCCCTAACAAGGATGAAGTGAATTAATCCGTGAATATTTTTTTAATGCCAAAGCAATTTGGACGAGGGGGAGTCTAGGAATGGAGTGTTGCGAAATTGTTACGAATGAAAGACGCGGACGATAATTTTAGCGAATTAATTCAAAAATATTTCATTGTGAATTTTTTATGTCGCTTACATTTCTCTATTGTTTCGACAATATTTCAGAGATATCCCGAAGCCGGGATCAGGAGCAGTGGAAATAGAAATTTTAGCGGGCAGGTGGAAAAAATAATAGCGAGGGGATACCAGCGAAAAATACACTGACGGCTGGCCCAATTCTAAGCCAACATTGACTTCGATCAAAAATTAACCAGCTCAGTATTCCCCGAGCAAAAACTCCTCGCCATTACTTTTTAACCAGAGCTGACACAACCTGGCTGGCGGCTCTTGCGGCTCGCGCGGCTCGGCCCAATCTATAAGCTGGTAGTACACGTCGCGGGACATCCGGCCTTCCAGTCCTGCGCGCACCTCAATATAGGGTATAGGCAATGGTGGATCGCCGAACGGCTTGAGCATTAATGGATGGGATTGATCGAGGGGGACGACATCACCGGTATTGGTGGTCAACAAAACCTGCTCCCCTTCCCGCGCCGCCTGAGTGACTAGGAAAGGGACATCTTCGACACGGATGCGCCATTTTTCTACCGGTGTCACCAGGTAGTAATGGCGTCCCTCCCGCTTGAGGATACTGGCAAAGAGCTTCACCAGAGGCTGGCGCTTGATTTCTGAACCCTCGTGAATCCAATGGCCATCGGCCTGGATCACGAGGTCCATATCGCCACACAGATCAGGGTTCCATTGGGCCACAGGCGGGTGGCCGCGGAACTCCTGTTGTAGCTTTTCAAGTTGCTGGAAAAGCGGTTCAGCCAAAGCTACTACCCGGTGTTGCAGAAGGCGTCTGGGCCTGCGGCTCGGACTGGGATTGACCAACGCCGCGACGTCCAGAGATGTCGCCAATGTGCACACCGACGTCCATGATGAATTCCATCAGTCCTTCGCGATCCTCGATCACGTCTGCGAACGACTTGGAGTGATAAAGTTCCACCGCGCCCTGTACCAGCGCCCAGTAGGTGGAATAGTAATAGTAGGCAGGCACCTTTTTCAGCACCCCCTGCTCCATGCGGCGTTCAAATACGCGATTGAGTGCGGAGGCGTTGGAATTACGCAGCGCGTGCAGCTCGGCGATCATTTCCGGCGCCAGGTTGAGCGCGATAATCTTCTCTTCCAGCCGCTGGAACAGTCGATCCCGGGCGGGGTCGGCCATGCGGGACTCGAAGTAGGCACGAGCCGGCGCTGTGATATCCCCCTGCTCTGCGGTGGCAACAGCACTTTTCAGGCGCTCTGTCAGGGATTTTTCGTAGTCCATCAGCAGGCGCATATAGATCTCCGTTTTGGAGATGAAATGCTTGTAAATGGTCCCCTTACCGATGTCTACCCGCTCGGCAATCTGCTCGACGGTGACCTTTTCCTCACCGTGTTCCAAGAGCAGCTCCAGTGCCGCATCCAGGATCCGCTGCTCCCGCGCGCGGAATCGCTGAACCTTCTCTTTTGCCTTATCCATACTTCCGACCTTAGCTGTCCGTGAATTTGGAGACTGAAATTGACTATCCATTCATGAATGATAGGCAATTCCCCTAGCTTGGAAAAGTAATTCCACTGCTTGCGGCAGGACTTTGCGTCCAATCACACCCGATGAATGACCAAAACCGTGATTCCATTCACAACTCATAGAACCCTCGGGACGGACGCCCTCAGCCAACTCGTAATATTCACTAGTCCCGCCTCATACATTGACTCTAGTCGGTCACACCCTGATTGGTCATTTTTCAACCTCACTTTGCGCCGCAGTTCGAGTTTTCTCCTCATAAGAGCAATTGGACGACGCCAAATTGCCACAGCGTGACGCACTACCATAAATTTATTGCATGCAATATTATGTTTTTGCACCCAATAAAAATAAGGAGGGTGCCCACGACATAGCAACAACGGGCAATGTGCAGCACCGGCCCTGCTGCAGCCGGACTGGTGATTGCCAGCGCCCCATCTCGATTTGAACACATGCAAAGAATAAAGAAGAGACAACAATGATCATGAACATAAAGAAAGTGTCGGTAAACTCGATTGTTACCGGCCTCACCGGGTTACTGCTAGTAGCCGCCTCACAGGTGCATGCCGCACCACAGCCCGCAACCCCAACGTTACAAAGCGTAAATAGCGCTCAGCAACACAGTACGCCAATGCGCAATGTGCCGGTAACTGCACCGGTAGAGCCCCGCTATCAACCCCCTACTTCGAATACCACGCCCCAGCAGTTGAGCACGCAAACACTCTCCATAAGCACCTTGGCGGAACCCCTCGCCACCTGTGATGTTACCGGCTATGCGCAAAATACTGGTCAGGCGCTGGTGGACTACATCCTTACCGCCGAGACCAGCTGTATCAACGACCTGTATGACGGTGACAGCAATAGTTTTGCGAGTTTCACGCCGCAAAAAATGATCACCGTGGCAAATGCGGCTCAACAATTGGCTGAAGATTACGTTGCTTCAGCCGGGGACAGCAGCATCAACAAACTGTTCTACTTTCTGCGCACCGGCTATTACATCGAGTACTACTACCCGGACAATGTGAGCTTCGACACTGCCGTACAGAGCGCGGTTGTGGGCGCATTGGACAGCTTTACGGCAAATCCGGATTTCTACAGTATTTCCAGTACCCACGGGGAGGCGATTCAGGATGCCATCGTACTGATCGACAGCGCAGGCGAGAATACGCGCTACCTTCCAGTGGTAAAAAACTGGCTGCAGAGCTGGAATCAAAATGCCGCTTCCTTCAGTAGCATGCGTGCTGCCGTCAATGGCATTTTCACGGTGCTGTTTCGCGGTCACTACAGTCAGGACTTTGTCGATACCGCAGGCAGCGATACCCAACTGATGCAGTCTCTGGGTGCGTTCGCCCGCAGCGACTGGATGCTGGATTCCTCGGCGCTGTTCATGCAGGAAAATGCCGGCCGAGAGCTGGCGAGATTCCTGCAACACGACACGGTACCGGCCTACTCCACGGTCAAAAACCAGGTACAGCAGGTACTGGACCGATACAGTATGACCGGTACTGGTAAAAGTGTCTGGATTGCAACGGCCGGAAATGCAGAGTACTACGGCAACTGTAATGATTTCGGTATCTGCGGATTCGCCGACGACCTTGAACAACAAGTCCTGGCTGACCGACATACCTGCAGCAGCACCCTGCGTATCCACGCTCAGGATATGAGCAACACGGAAATGACAGATTCCTGTTCACAGCTCGCGGATCAGGAGACTTACTTCCATCAGCTTCTGGCGACCAACTACAACCCTGTCGCTGACGACCTGAATACCGATCTCGAAGTGGTGGTATTTGACGATTGGGATGAGTACAACACCTATGCCTCACTATTCTATGGCATCGATACCAATAATGGCGGCATGTATCTGGAGGGTGATCCCTCAAGTGCAGACAACCAGGCGCGATTCATCGCCCATGAAGCCGACTGGTTGCGCCCGGATTTTGAAGTGTGGAACCTTACCCACGAATACGTGCACTATCTGGACGGGCGCTTCAACCTTTACGGTGGCTTCGGCGATGCACGTACCGGCACCCATAAAACCGTCTGGTGGATCGAGGGACTTGCAGAGTATGTCTCCAAACAGGATTTCAACGATACCGCGATCGATCTCGCCCGCACCGGTGAATTCAACCTGAGTGAAATCTTTGCCAATACCTACAGCAGTGGCCAGGACCGCGTGTACCGCTGGGGCTACCTGGCAGTGCGCTTCATGTTTGAAAAACATCACAGTGAAGTCGTCCAGTTACTGGCGTACCTGCGCGCAGGCGACTACGACGCTTACCTGAACTATCTCAACAATATCGGGACCACTTACGACAGCGAGTGGCAGAGCTGGCTGCAGCAGGTGGAAAGCACCACTGACGGCGGTGGTGACGATGGTGGAGATGATGGCGGCGATAACGGCGGAGACGGCACACCGACTGCCCTGTCCAATAATGTCGAAGTAAGTGGACTCTCTGTCACAACTGCGGGAGACGACCTGCACTACTACATCGATGTACCGGCAAATACAGAGAGCCTCAGCATAGCCATCAGTGGCGGTAGCGGAGATGCAGACCTGTACCTGCGTTACGGTATTGAAGCCACCGACGCAGAATACGCGTGTCGTCCCTATATCGGTGGCAATACGGAAGTCTGTGACATCGAAAACCCACAACAGGGTCGCTGGTACGTCAGAGTGAAAGCCTACCAGGCATTCAGCAACGTCAGCCTGCTGCCCAGCTTCGTCACCGGCAGCACCCTGTCCTGTAGCGGCACCCCGGTTTCTTACGGCAACCTGGAGCTGGAAACCAGTACGTGTCTATCTGACAACAGCAGCCTCAATTATTACTACACGTTCATCCCGGAAGGAACCAGCAGTCTGACTGTGAAGCTGTTTGGAGGCGAAGGGAATGCGGACCTGTACGTCAACGATGCGACCTGGGCCACTGAGTCCGATTACGATCAGCGCGCTACCAATAGTGGTAACGAAGAAACCCTGACCGTAAGCGCACCAGAGTCCGGCTGGTACTACATTTCGGTCGTTGCCTCTGAAGCTTACAGCAATGTCGGCATACAACTGACAACCAACTAACCACTTCCAAACTGGCAGTCAATCTCGGCCTTGCGCCGGGATTGCAGCCTTTAATTCTTCGATATAAACGTTAAAGAGTCTGGAGAATTGCGCTTGATGTATTCGATACCTTCTTTATCCGCAAGGTTTATTTTATTTTTTACCGTCGCGACGGTACTTGTCGGAGCCTGCAGTCGAAAACCTGTAGCGAATGACGAAGTTGCACAGATACTTTCTCCGAATAGCCAGCTGTGGGAAACGGGCGATATTCATACGCCCGAATATTTTCGACAAGCCATTCAGCAACTCGGCCAGTTGCTATCCACGCCGGCGCCGGACACCGGCAAAGTTGACCGGCTTATGTATTATCTGCGCGCATACAGTTATTTGGGTCCTTACGAAGAAATTGATCATATGCAATGGCTGACACTGGACACGGTAATGACCAGACTCCGCCAGCACCCCGTGTTCAGCGCAGACAGTGACAAAGCAGCGCGATTACAGGAGCACTTTGCGGTCACCCTCTTCCGCTATTACGACAGGGCCCCACTCGCAGCCAGATTACCAGCTCATGTGGACACACTACAGGCAGTTCTCGAGCGATATCAGCGTGGCGACTTATCTGTATCGAAGCAATATGCCCTGTGGGAAAGTCTTCGCGCGATCGGCTTTCTCGGCTACCAGGCTCGCAGCAATCAGCTGATCGCCGATACCCTTCTCCATCACAAGCGTCTGGAAAAAACGCTGCTCGAATTTTCTCGAAGTGATAATGGATATACCGAGGAACGCCACTGGCCCCTGAATCACACTTTGTGGGCGCTGGGCAACCTGCAACTATTGATGGATGAGGAACAGGGCGAGCTGCTCGACGAAACCGTATGGCGGCTGCTTTCCAGAGATCTTTCCGGATTGAACCAGGGACAGCAACAAGCACTGTACACGCGGCCATATCTGGTCACTTCGTTTCGCGGTAAAAGTGCCTGTGAGGAAGAGTTCCCCGAACGCTGCGCCTTGCCGGACGCATCCGTTGCACTGCCGATTTCACACAACTGTTCGGAATCGCTGATCATCAGAGCCAACAGCATGGGCGATGCCGCGCTGCTCAGTGCCTGTGAACAAATGCTCGCACAGGAACAGGACTTCCACCTGAAGCTGGCAAGTGATGGACAACCCGTAGCCGAGGATCATAACGACAAGCTCGAGGTGGTCGTATTCGACAATTACAGTCAATACAACCAATACGCCTCACTATTATTCGATATCAATACCAACAATGGCGGCATGTATCTTGAGGGTACGCCGGAGGAACCCGGCAACCAGGCTCGCTTCATCGCCTTCGAGGCCTTCTGGAAAGACCCGGACTTCACCATCTGGAACCTGGAGCACGAGTACGTGCACTACCTGGATGGACGATTTAACAAGCGGGGCGGATTCGGGCATTTTCCCAGCCATATGGTCTGGTGGTCCGAAGGATTGGCGAACTATATTGCCCAGGGAGAAGAGTACGACAGCGCCCAGCGGGACCTGAACGAGAGCCGCCCATCGGACTATCCGAGCCTCGCGGATATTTTCGCCACCACCTATGAGGATGGCTCTACCCGCGTCTATTCCTGGAGCTATCTGGCCATCCAGTTCCTCTACCAGCAGGACCGAAGCCACTTGTCTCGCCTGGCCGACCATCTGCGCGCTGACGATTTCGAAGGTTATACGGCGCAACTCGATAAGCTCGCAGATACCCTGCAACCGGCCTTTGCCGACTGGCTGCGACAAAGAGCAAGCGCAAATGATTCGGTCGATGAACCGGAGAAGTTACCACGGCGACTTTACCGATACCTGTATCGCGACTACCTGCAGCCATTGGAGCTATCTGCCGGAGAACAGCACCGCCATCTCGGATGAGATAGCCACAACTGCGTGCCGCAGGCCTGCGCCTGCGGTCCCCTCCCCCCGTCTCATGACCTCATTCACCATCACACCCCGCCACGCCCAAAAAACCTATTGCACACAAAAGCACATTTGGTTAGTGTTAATATGCTCTTGCACACAAAATAAAACATAACACTATTAGGGGAACAGTAAATGCAGACCTCAAAGAAGCTGCTGGCCATCGCCATTGCGGCGACCGCCAGTCACTCCGCCCTGTCACAGTCCGCGAACGACGATACCGACAGCAATATCGGGGATGCGGCGCTCGTTGAAGAGCTGGTGGTGACAGGATCGAGAATCCAGCGCTCCACTTTCGATACGCCATCGCCAACATCGGTGATCGATAAAGAAGCGATCCAGATGACCGGCGAACTGAACCTGAACGAAGTGCTCTCGACCATGCCCCAGTTCGGTGCCGGCTACGACGCCACCAGCGGAAGCTATTCATTTGGCAACTCCGGCCTCAATGCGCTGGATATGCGTGACCTCGGCGTTAAGCGCACGCTATCGCTGGTAAACGGCCACCGCCCGGTGCAGATCACCAGTGACAACAACACCATGGTCACGGAAATTGGCATGATCCCCGCTGAACTGGTGGAGCGTATCGAGGTGCTGACCGGCGGTGCATCCGCGGTTTACGGTGCCGACGCCGTCGCGGGCGTGGTGAACTTCATCCTCAAGGACAACTATGAGGGGGTTTCCGTGCGGACCCAGCTGGGCACCACCGAGGAAGGTGGCGCGGACAACGGATCCCTTACCTTCACTTTCGGCGAAAACTTCGCCAACAATCGGGGCAATTTTGCCTTGTCGCTGGACTACTTCGAGCAGAAGCCCCTCTACTATCGAGATCGCGAAAGTGCTGCCGGTCGTACGCGCTATATCCCAAATCCGGAAAACACCGGCCCCGAAGACGGCATCCCGGATTTCATCATCCACAACAACATTACCTACCCGGACTTCAATATCACCGGAAATGCTTTTGGTGTATGGAACCCGGAATACCAGGAAAGTGACTGGTATCAGCTGAATGGTGAACAGGCGCAACTGAGAACACCTGCATCTGCCCTGTCCCAGGGATGGATGGCAACCGACGGTAGCGGCTACGATCCCAATGCGTACAATTTCGCCCGCAGTCCATTCGAACGCTTGAATGGCTACAGCCGAGTCACCTATGACCTGACCGACACCACGCGTTTCTCCGCCGACCTCATGTATTCCAAGACCGAGTCTTACGACGAAATCGATCCCGATTTTATCTGGGGCACCTGGACCACAGTTGAAGACCTCGAGTCAAACGGGATTGCAATCCCCTCCGGCGTACAGCAGGTTTTGTCAGACTACGGCGACAACTGGCTTTTACTCCCCTATACCTTTTCCAACGCCGGCCCGCGCTGGCATACCACCGAGCGTGAATACGTTGCAGTCAGCGCGTCGCTTGAAGGCGAGTTCAATAATGGTTGGAAATGGGATACCTACCTCAATACAGGCTTTACCGACTCACAGCTAACCCAAGGCAACAGCCTGCGCTACGATCGTTTGGACAGCAGCAATTTCACCCTGATTGGCCCCTGTGTAGAGGACGGCAACTGCCCGGATTTTTCACCATTTACACCGTCGTCTGACGCCGTCCACGACTATGTCATGGCCACCCACACCACCAATACAGATGTGGAGCAGCATGCATTCGCTGCAAACCTGACGGGAGATCTGCTTGAACTGCCGGCGGGATTTGCAAAATTCGGCGCGGGCTTTGAATCTCGCTACGAAAGCCTGGACTACCAGCCTTCCGAGCTGTGGCAATCCGGGGTACTGAGTTCTCAGCAAACTGCCATTGATGATGTGAGCCGCACGGTGCACGAAGCCTACGGCGAATTGCTGGTTCCGCTGCTCGCCGACCTGCCTCTCATGCAAAGCCTGGAGTTTGAAGCCGCTGTTCGCGGTGCCGAGTACTCCACCGAGGCCGCCAACTTTACCAGCTGGAAAACCGGCCTTAACTGGGCGATCAATGACAGCGTGCGTTTCCGAACCGTCTACTCAAAAGCCGTGCGTGCACCACAGCTGGGTGAAATGTATCTGGGAACCAGTATCGGATATACCGACCTGACCGACCCTTGCGATGCCGACGAGATTGATGGCGGGCCAGCAGACGGTCGCCGCGCCGTCAATTGCGCCGCACTGGGTATTGATTCCGGCTGGGACTCCAACCTCAAGGGACAGCGCGGACGGGTAATCTCCGAGGGCAACCAGGACCTCAAGGAAGAAGATGCGACGACCTTTACCGCGGGTATTGTGTTCACGCCGACCTCCATTGAAGGCCTGAACGTTTCTATCGACTACTACGATATCGACCTCACCGACATGATCGTGCGTTTTGGTGCGAGCAATACCCTGGCGCTGTGTGTGGACTCAGAAAGCGTTAACAACGATTTCTGTACCCAGGTGGTTCGTGCCGCTAACGGCGATGTGGAATCCGTGCGGGACACGTATATCAATGCGGACGGTTCACGCCGGACCGGTGTGGATATCGAGGCGGATTACCAGTTTAGCCTGGTGGACGTATTCAATCTGCCGGGTGATCTGCGGTTCAACCTGGTCACTACGCGTCAACTGGAGAGTTCCTATTCTGCGACCAACAACCTTACCGGGGAATTGGAAACTACCGATTACCTCGGCGAGTTTGGCGTGCCCAAATGGAAAGCAGATCTTCGCACCAGCTACTACCTGAATGATCTGTCGGTGAGCCTAACGACCAAGTTTACCCAGGGCGGCCCAATTGACCTGGATGGCCGTGCAGAACGCTATGAACGCAGCGAGGTAAAAGACTCCCTGTACTTCAATCTGTGGGCGGGATACCAGGTTGCGGAATCGACGCAGCTGTACCTGGGCATCAACAACCTGACCGATGAGCGCTGGACCGACCATCCCTACACGTCTTATGGCTCAGCCAATTACTCACTGTTGGGCCGCACCCTGTACGCGGGGGCCCAGCTCAAGTTCTAAGGCCCTAAAACGCATTCACCACGACTTGTCGTTTTACACAGCGGTACGCAATCGTACTCACAGGTACTTGCCCCGAGGGGCTTTCTTACAGAGAACGTTGGACCTCTCTGCTTGTGCGCCGCTTAGCGGCGCTTTTTTTTGCAGTCCGATTTGCCCGCGCTTGTTCGTGGCAAACTCCGCGGAATCTTCCCTAATACATTCCCTAATACATTCCCGAGGACATTCCCAGGCACTTTCCCAGACAAAAAAATCCCGGCTTATGGCCGGGATCTCGTGTTCTCGATGGGTCTCGCCTTTTGGGTGGACCCGGACAGTGAATCAATCAGAAATCGTAGCGGGCGACCAAGCTGAAGTAACGCGCACGGCTTCTCATTTCAGTCAGCCCGTAGTCCGGATTGGCTTCCAAGCCGTTCGCGCCCTGAACCGAGCGGATCTCGTTAACATCCAGCGGGGCATCGTCGTTCAGTGCGTTGTAGATAGTGCCCTTGAGCAACAGGTCACCGTCAAATAGCGGCATGCGATACGCAAGCGACAGATCCAGCTGCTTGCTCCACGGTAGATTACCGGCCGAGCCGCGTGGCGCCGGGTTGCCATTTTCATCATAGAACGAAGCTTCCCCGTAGTACTGGCTGATACAGTCGCTCCAGGGGCTACCCTCGGCACAGCTGTCGACGCCCGCCGGGTGAATGCTGAAATAGTTCTGCGGCCGGCCAGAAACCAGCGAGGTTACAAAACCAAACGTCAGGTCATCACTCAGGTCGTAGAAGCCGTTCAGCTTGAAGGCGTGGCGATGGTCATTGGGAAGATCGCCGTAACCGTGGTCCATCAGGTCCGCGTAATCGTAAGATGTGGTCCAACCCGGATCCGCCTGGTTGTTGTCGGTACGCACCAGACCTTCCGTATTGCCGTAGCTGTGCGACCAGGTGTAGGAAGCATCCAGGAACAACTGGTCGGTAACCTGGCCACGCAGGGATGTCTCGAGTGCGAGATACCGGCGGGAAGCCTTGGGCAATGCCAGTTCTTCAGCGGAAAGGCTCACACTGTCAGGCTGTCCATCGCCATCGAAATCGTAACGGATATTCACATCTTCACCAGGGTTGAGCAGCACGTAATAGCTGCTCTGGCCAACGTTATCCTCGATACCGTTGGCCTCTAGGTAATTGCTCAATACCGGGCCAATATCCGAATCTTCAACCGAGCGTTTTAGATCCCGGTAGACACCGCGAACACCAAGAACCATACCGTCCAGCACCAGTGTTTCCATGCCGACGGTGAACTCATCAGAGTACATGCCTTCCAGGTTACCGCTGGCGATCAATTCCGGTTCCACAATACCCTGTTGCCGCACATAGCTGTGCAGCAGGTCACCACGGCTTGGTGAGCCGTCTTCATTCAGCGCAACGCGGCCGTCGGCGTCGGTGGTGCCGGGCTCGTAATAGTCGAACGTCTCACGGGAGAAGGAACCCTGAGTGATGTTCATGTTGGCAGAAACCGGCTGGTAGTAACGCCCGTAAGTGGCAAACGCCTTGCTGTTGCCATCCCCGTTAAAGTCCCAGATTGCCTGGATACGAGGTGAGATCCCCTCATTTTTTACGAAGGCGTCACCACCAGTTACGGTATTTTCAAACTGCTCGTAGCGCGCCCCGAGGTTCAGGGTAAAATCATCGGTTACGGTCCAGGAATCCTGCAGGTAAAGTGCGGTTGCGCTCACCGTGGAGTCGGTACCGCGTACGCGAATCCTGCGCTGAACGAGGCTCGTGCCCTCCGGCTGCAGAGACGGATCGTTGACCGTCGCAAGGCGCTGTTGCCACCAGCCGCGGGCGTCGCCCTCCCCGTTCTGGTTTTCCTGGTAGAAAACATCCACGGTGCTGTGATCTACACCCACCTTGATGGCGTGATCCAGCAGGTCATAGCTCAAGTCCAGGCGTACCTGATCGCGAATATAGTCCTCGTCGTATATCGTGGAATCACTGTGGTTACTGAAACTGACACAGGTAGCACGACAATCGTACACGGAAGGCAAGCTGTTCAGAGCAGAGTTGTAAACGGTCTCTTGGGTACGGCCAGCAGTCAGATCCACGGTGAGTGCATCGGTCAGGCGACCGTTGTAGTGCATCCCGTACACCTGGCCACCCTCTCGACTTTTCGTGTTTCCGAGAAAATCACCTACCTGATTTTGGTCAGGGGCATAGGAAAAGCTCTGGTATTCGCCATTTTCTTCATTGTTGATCGCGGTAAAATCCAGCGCGTGATCTTCGTTGATAAACCAGTCGAGCTTTACCAGCCAGCGATCTTCCTCGCGAGTGCGGTCATAGAAGCTGGAACCACTCGCCCATTGATCGTCCGTTTTACGCGGGCTGTACAGGGCATAGAAGAACGCTTTGTCGGGTACAATCGGGCCGCTTGCCCAGACCTGCGCCTCGTGGAAATCCATCCCGCTCTGCTCAGTGTTAAGGGTGTAATCCCCGGCCGCATTGCGCACCGAGCTGTGCTGGCTGCGCATTCCGTCCGGGTCCATACGCAGTTGTGAGCCGAAATTGAACTCGTTGTTACCGGACTTCGAGACGGCATTGATAATCCCGCCAAGGGCACCGCCAAATTCCGGGTCGATAGCCCCGGTCTTGACCTGGGTCTGGCTGATGGCCTCCCACGGCAGCGCAATGGAGCCAAGCCCGGTTTTGATATTGGATACGTTCAGGCCATTGAGGTAGTAGCCATTCTCCGCGGAGGACGCACCGCCAAAGCTGGAGGCACCGTTGAAACTGCTACCGCCGGCACTGACAACGCCCGGCGCGAGCTGCGCCATCGCTTCAAACCCGGTATTGACCGGTAGCAATTCGAGTTTTTCCTGGGTGATGACAACACCTGCTGTGGAAGATCCTGTATCGACCGGACGCCGCATGCTGCCGGTGACTTCAACGATCTCCAGCACCTCGCCGGGTTCGGCGAGTGTCCCATCGTAAACCACGGCCTGGCCCACACGCACCAGCACTTCTGGTGCGCTCGCACTGTCGTACCCTTCTTTCTCAAATCGCAGGGTGTATTCGCCCACCGGCAGGTTGCGCAGGTTGTACTCACCCTTTGCGTTGGTGGTGACGGTCCGCGTAAATCCCTTGCCGATATGAGTCACAGTAATTTCCGCCCCGGCCAAGACCTCACCGCGCGAACTGATTACCTGTCCCTTCAAGGTACCCCCTGAAGTATCCGCCGCCAACACGGCCGTACTGCCCAAGGTGGCGCTAATGGCGAGCGCCAATAGTCCTTTTTTGATTTCCATAGTCTCTTAACCCTCGGTTTATTCTCGATATTTATTATTGCGCTCAAAATATTTTTGCACGCAATATCAACTTAAACATATCTTGTGTACAATGACAAGAAACGAGAATAACGAGTCAGCGACAGACAGGGGGCACCGCTATGGGCCAATCGACACCGGCACACTTAGACGCCGCAATACCAGCGACACCAGTAACAGCAGAGACAGACTCGGACACCGCCAGCCGACGCTCCGGTTTTGATCGCAGTTTCTACGTGGCGAATGCCATGGAAATTTTTGAACGGCTGGCCTGGTACGGGTTCTTCACCCTTTCCTCGCTCTATATGAGCTCGGACGTGAGTTCTGGGGGACTCGGGTTTACTGATATCGAGCGCGGCACGATTCAGGGAATCATTCCCTTCTTGCTGTATCTACTACCGGTTTTTACCGGGGCACTGGGCGACCGCTACGGGTACAGGAAGATGTTCCTTATCGCCTTCGCCATCATGACACCGAGCTACTACCTGCTTGGCCAGGTCAGTAGCTACGGCGCCTTCTTTACGGTATTGCTGTTTGTGGCCCTCGGTGCAGCCATATTCAAACCTTTGGTTGTGGCGACAGTGAGTCGAACCACCAATGACCAGAACCGGGGAGTAGGATTCGGGATTTTCTATACCATGGTGAATGTGGGAGGTTTTGTGGGCCCATTGATAGCCGGGGTGATCAAGGCCATCAGCTGGGACTGGGTGTTTACCCTTGCCTCCGCCTGGATCGCAGTCAATTTCCTGCTTCTGCTGGTTTACCGAGAACCGGTAACAACAACGCCCGTACCCGAATCGAAGAATCCAATCTCAATCGTGACGGATATCGCGCGCGTAATACAAAACCGGCCGTTTGTAATCTACCTGTTGATCATGTCCGGCTTCTGGGCCTGCTATAACCAGCTATTTCTTACGCTGCCCCTGTATATACGGGATTTTATCGATACTGCTCCCTTACTCGAAACCGTAGCCCGTTTTAGCCCAGGCGTCGCCGGTGCGATTGCCTCGGAAGACGGGACTCAGGTAAGCCCGGAATTCATTACCGCATTCAATTTCGGCAGCATCCTCGTGTTACAGATCGCCGTGAGTACCTGGTGCCAAAGCTTGCCCGCGCTCAGAGTACTGGTGATGGGCACCATAACCGTAGCCGCCAGTTTTATGTGGATTGGCTTTGGACCCGTCTGGGGTGGTTTGGGTGTAGTCACAGCGGTGGTGGCCTTTTCCGTCGGCGAAATGCTCGCATCACCGAAAAGCCAGGAGTATGTCGCAGAGTCCATGCCCAGCGCCCAGGCAGCCCTGTTTATGGGCTATTACTTTCTATCCATGGCACTGGGTTTTCTGCTGGCTGGACTAATGTCCGGCTGGGGTTACGGGACCCTTGCCAAAAACATGGGTAGACCCGACCTGATGTGGGGATGTTTTGCATTCCTCGCATCGATAACAGCAGCCGGCCTGCTCTGGTACCACCGCCAGTTTTCCTTTCAACGCCAAAATCAAGGTAGACGCGAAGACACCCCATGACTCGTACAGATAACGCCAGAAAATCAATCCATCATCATGGCCTGGATGGCTTGCTCATAGCCAGCATGCCCAATATCCGCTATTTGAGTGGCTTTGCCAGCGACGAACAGAACGTCGCCCTGCTGCTAGTCACACGCGAGCAGCAATTCCTGATCACCGATTACCGGTTTGGCGAGCAGGCCACGGAGCAATGCACCCCCGACACGGAAGTGATCGTGCGCGATCGCGCCCGCGAGTCACTCGGGGAAACTATTCGTCGCCTCGCCGGCGAGTCGGAGGTCCAAAAGCTAGGGTACGAACAGGACCACTTTACCTGCAGTGCATGGCAATTGATTGCCGACGCCCTCGTATCAGGTCTTGAGCACACCACTGGTGTTTCCGGCCTGGTCGAGCAGCTGCGTCGTGTAAAAGAATCAGTGGAAATCGACTCCATGCGTCGCGCCGCAAAGGTAGGCGACCGGGCACTTGAGCAGCTTCTTGCGATACTGAAGCCCGGTATGAGTGAGCAGGAAGCGGCGATCGAGCTCGAGTACGCGCTACTACGGCAAGGGTCGGAGGGGCTTGCCTTCCCCACCATTTTTGCCTCGGGCCCCCGCAGTTCACGTCCTCACGGTATGCCCAGCGAGAGAGTTCTACAACGAGGCGACCTGATCACTATCGATTTTGGCGCGGTCATTGATGGTTATCGCTCGGATATGACCCGCAGTATCGTGATGGGCCGCGCGGATCCGGAGCAGCAGAAAGTCTATGCGATGGTACGCGAAGCCCAACAAATCGGGCTCGACCATCTCGCGGCCGGTAAACCCTGCTCGTATCCTGCACAAGCCGTAAGCGAATTTCTGTCTCAAACGGAATATGCCCGTTTCGCTGGCGAGGGACTCGGCCACGCGCTGGGTCTGGAGACCCATGAAAAGCCCTATCTCGCTGTGGGCGAAGAGACACTGATGGAAGCGGGATATGTGGTGACGGTTGAACCCGGCATCTATATTCCGGGCTGGGGCGGTGTGCGCATCGAAGATGATGTGCTGATCGGCAATGAGGGCATCGAAATTCTCAATAGCTTCAGCAAGGAACTTATTGAGATTTGACCGGAAACCCACCGGCAACTTCACATGCAGGATAATCCGGTAGAAGAAGCTTCTTCCACCGGATTATCTGTTCAGAATCGGGCAATGGAAAATGGTGTGAGGTCCAGTTCAGGACGCTTTCCTTCCAGCTGGTCAGCGAGCAGCTCTGCAGTAATCGCGGCTTGCGTCAGACCGAGGTGCTGGTGCCCGAAGGCAAACAACTGGTTCGGGTTTTTGGGAGACGTACCGATGACCGGTAATGAATCCGGCAGCGATGGCCGGAATCCCATCCAGCGCTGTGCCCGCTGATTTTGCAACCCAGGCAAAATCGATTGTGCATGCTGAAACAGGATATCTGCCCGGCGATCGTCGGCCGGGGCCTTCAATCCCGCCAGCTCCACTGTGCCCGCCAGACGCATCCCCTCCTCCATGGGTGTCATTACAAACGATCGCTCGAAGGACACCATCGGTCTGGTCAGTGTACAACCCGGCTCCGGCAGCATCAGGTGATAGCCGCGTTCGGTATCCAGAGGCACAGAAAATCCCAGCTGCGCAGCCAGGGGGCGGGACCATGCCCCGGCAGCGAGAATGACTTTTTTTGCACGCAGTGCACTGCCGTCTGCCAATGTAACCCGCGTGGCGCCGTCTGACAGGGTCTGCACCCCGGTCACCTGCTGTTGCAGGAAATCGCCGCCACGGGATCTGAAGCAGGAAACCAGGGACTGTACCAGCCTAAACGGATTCACCGTGTGCGCAGTTTTCGGAAAGAAGAGTCCGCCCGCAATATTCTCCCCTAGCGCCGGTTCCAGCGCCCGAATATCCGCACGATCCAGGGACTCGATTTCTACCCCGAATCCCCGGAGTTGCTCAACGGTAGTCCAGTTCTTCGTCGCCGACTCCCGGGATTCATAAATCGTGAGTGCGCCCTTTCTGGTTATCAATTCCTGCAGTCCGAGACGCGTCAGCAGCCGATCATAACTTTCAATAGATCGGCTATTTAGCGCGCGCAGGTTGTCGCAGGAGCGGCGCACATTACCGGGTAGCGCGGCCAGTGCAAATCGCACCAACCAGGGCAACATCTTCGGCAGATACTGCCAGCGAATCGAAAGCGGCCCCAATGGGTCAGCGAGCATTTTGGGGAGGGAAAGAATGGTCTGCATGTTGGCCAGAGGCAATACAACATCTGTCGCAAAATGTCCCGCATTGCCATAGGAGCAACCATTCCCGGGCGCGTCGCGATCCACCAGTAAAACCTGGTGCCCGCGACTCTGCAACTGCTCGGCAATGGCGGCACCGACGATACCGCCGCCGATAACAACGACTTCTTTTTCCGCGTTATTGTCTTTCACACCGGTCACTATTCTTTTATCCAGTCAATTGAGCGCGTCGTGTAACTATCATGTGCAGAAAGATCACGTCACTGCAGTGCAGTGCTCTCCGCATCAACGTGCAGAAGTTCAACCGCTCGCTCTTTTTCCAGAGCCGTGAACGCATCCCTGCTCTGGTTTTCGATGCGGTCTTTATGGATAAGCAGGCAGTCTTCCACCCTGACCCCACCATATTTGCGGAAGTCATCGATCTTTGCCCAATTCACTTTGCGGCTGTGTTTATTGTGTGCCAGCTCCCCTAGCAACATATCCATGAAGTAGATCCCCGGCTCTATGGTCAACGCCTGGCCTGCTTCGATGGTACGCGCCAAGCGCAAATACGGAGCGCGTGGGTCGCGAAGGCTGGCTCTCGCTCTCGGCGCCATCTGGTAACCACCCACATCATGTACCTGCAAGCCGATAAAGTGCCCCAGGCCACAGGGGAAAAATACGTTGGTAATCCCCTCGGCCACCATGTCTTCCGGGTCCATGGTCACAAAATTGAACCGCTGCAGGATCTCGGCAATTTTGAAATGTGCCAGCCAGTGCAGGTCGGCAAAGCTTTTACCGATTTTTACCTCGCCGACCAGTGCCTGCTGCGCCTGATCCAGCGCGTGCAAAAGCGCCGCGTATTCCCCATCGCGAAACGCATAGCTGCGGGTGATATCACTGGCATAGCCTGCGTAATCTGCACCTGCATCAATCACCAGGGAGTGTATGTCGCTTGCCGCCATCTTGTCCCGATCAGCACCGTGATAATGTAACACCGAGCTGTGGGCATTCATGGCGACAATGTTGGTATAGGGCAGTTCGACTTCCAGGACCCCGGCACCTCGTAAATAGGCATGATGGATATCCAGTTCGGTACCGCCGGCCATAAACGCATCCCCTGCCGCTACGTGTCCGGCTGCGCTAATGCGATTGGCACGGCGCAGGCACTCCGCCTCATAAGCGGTTTTGTAGGCGCGGTAATAATGCAGCTCATCGACCAGCGCGCGGGGATTGACCTGGGACTTGGCAATACCCGGCATGCAAGATACATCTTCCCCGATAAAGGCACAGCGACTCATATCTCCATCAAGCGCGGCCGTCACATCCTCCACCGCCGTCACCAGCTCGATATCAAAGAACTCTGCCCAGTAGCCTACCGGGTCAGACGGTGGCTTGTGCCAGTAGTCCTCGGGCTGGAAGTAAATCAGGCGAGGCTTGTTACCAATCCGGTAATCGATCGCGCAATGCGGATGTGCCAGCAGGGGCAGCCAGTGCTTGAAATGCGGATTGACCTTGAACGGGTAGTGGTTGTCATCAAGGAACGGGACCAGCGCACCGCCTGAATGGATAACCAGCCGGGAATACCCCGCCGCTTCCATGGCCTGCGTATGACGGTGGATGAGTGTATCTATATGTGCCGGATATAAAGCCGCCAGTGTCATTTGTAATCTCTCCGGTGCGAATGCGTATCAATATTGCATGTACGGCTGTTACCTGACTCGTGCAGTCCATGAAAAGTGGCTCGCGAGATATTTATCAGTTGACAGCCATCGAAAACTTTATTTATTGTACACAAAAACACATAAGGGAAAAGCGCTTTTTCCACTGCCAGCGCAATCCCCCCATTCACGCAATAAACATGCAGTAACCACGATGAGGAAGTCCCATGCAGATTAATTGGAGCGGCGTATTCCCGGCAGCCACCACACAGTTCAATGCCGATGAAACCGTGAATATTCCGGCCACCCTGGCCCACCTGGAAGTGATGCTTGAAGCGGGTATCAATGGATTGGTCATGCTTGGCACCGTGGGAGAAAACTGCTCCCTGAGCCGTGAAGAAAAGACCGAAGTGCTGGCAGCCACTGTCAAACACGTCAATGGACGTGTACCCGTGCTGACCGGCGTCTCCGAGTACACCACCACTCAGGCACAGGACTTTGCCCGCGCCGCACAACAAGCGGGCGTAGATGGCCTTATGGTTCTGCCCCCTATGTCCTATAAGGCAGACGCCACAGAAATCGTGACCCACATTCGCGGAGTGGCCG
Organism: Microbulbifer mangrovi; assembly: GCF_002009015.1. Taxonomy (GTDB): domain Bacteria; phylum Pseudomonadota; class Gammaproteobacteria; order Pseudomonadales; family Cellvibrionaceae; genus Microbulbifer; species Microbulbifer mangrovi. Next base: position 31,122 of record NZ_LZDE01000320.1, read on the forward strand.
CAGCCACGGATTTGCCGGTAATGGTGTACAACAACCCCGCATGCTACGGCGTCGACGTATCGGCAGAAGCGGTAGCCGATCTCGCTCAGGTACCCAATATTGTCGCGGTAAAAGAGGCATCGGATGACCCCCGCCGCCTTACCGATATCGCCAACCTGGTCAGCGATGACTTTGTACTCTTCTGTGGCGTCGACGATCTGGCACTCGAGAGTATCGCCCTCGGCGCCCACGGATGGATTTCCGGACTAGTCAATGCGTTTCCACAGGAGAATCGCCTGATGTGGGACCTGGCTACCAGTGGCAACTTCGAGGAAGCGCGCAAAGTGTACCGCTGGTATACCCCGCTGTTGCACCTGGACACCAAACCCAAGCTGGTGCAATACATCAAGCTGGCGGTACAGGAGTGTGGTTACGGCAGCGAACTGTGCCGCAATCCACGTCTCAACCTGGTCGGTGAAGAGCGAGAAGAGGTGCTGAACATCATTCGCACCGCCATCGCCAATCGTCCGAACATTCAGTAAGAGCAGTGAGCGGAGAATTTGCGATGTACACAGCCCCCGTACTGATTGCGGGCGAGTGGCGTCAAGCGGCCGAATCCGGCCGCTTTCAGCCTGCCAACCCGTCTACTCGTGACGCCATCGAACAACTGTATCCGGTGTCCAACTGGCTCGATTGCGATGCCGCACTGGATGCTGCACAGCAAGCAGCACAGGTTTTGAAATCGCTCCCGGCGCAGTCAAGGGCCCGGTTTTTGGAACGGTTTGCCGAGCTGATTGAAGCCGACGCAGAGTCCATCTGCTCCCAGGCACACGAGGAGACCGGACTGCCGGTAAAGCCCCGCCTGCTCGAAGTGGAGCTGCCGCGCACCACCAATCAACTGCGTCAGGCCGCACGTGCTGCCGCGGAAGGTTCATGGGCCCGGGCGACGATCGACACCGCTACCAACATCCGCAGCCTGCACGCCCCCCTGGGACCGGTCATTATTTTCGGACCCAACAACTTCCCCCTGGCTTTCAACGGCGTGGCCGGTGGCGATTTTGCCGCTGCAATTGCCGCAGGTAACCCGGTAATTGCCAAGGCGCACTCGGCGCATCCCGGTACCTGCCAGTTACTCGCGAAGCTGGCGGTGCAAGCCCTGAACGAAACCGGGCTGCCTCTGGCAACAGTACAGATGCTCTATGCAACAAGCCGCGCCGACGGTTTGAAAATGGTCAGTGACCCTCGCACCGGCGCGGCCGCGTTTACCGGGTCCCGCGCTGCTGGTCTCGCCCTGAAACAGGCGGCAGATGCGGTGGGCACGCCGATCTATCTCGAGCTTTCCAGCATCAACCCGGTGGTTTTTCTGGCGGGCGCGCTGCGCGAGCGCGGCGATGATCTCGCACAAGAATTTGCCAGTAGCTGCTTGATGGGCACGGGTCAATTTTGCACCAATCCTGGCCTGGTCATTCTGCCGTCGGGGAATGACGCCGAGCAGTTTGTGGGTCGTTGTGTGGAGCTGTTCAACAGCAGCCCGGTGGGCACTCTGTTGAGTGCGGGTGTGGAAACCAACCTCAGCCGCGCCGTGGAGGAATTACAATCCGCAGGGGCAACGCTTTTGACGGATAACGTCACTGGTGACCCAACCCGGGTCGCCCGGCCAAATACCCTGCTTCGGGTTTCCGGCCGGGAGTTTCTCCAGCAACCAGAACGCTGCCAGACCGAGGCTTTCGGAAATACCGCACTGGTCGTGGTGAGCGACAGTACGGATGAGACACGCCAGATTCTCGGTGCGCTGGAAGGTAATCTCACGGGCTGCATCTACTCCGCAGCGGATGACGGTGACGATTCCGATTACAATCAGATCGAACCGGTAATGCGGAGTAAGGTTGGCCGCCTGCTGAACGACAAGATGCCCACGGGCGTAGCCGTGTCCCCGGCGATGAATCACGGCGGCCCCTTCCCGGCATCCGGGCACCCCGGTTTCACCGCGGTTGGAATCCCGGCCTCGCTCATCCGTTTTAGCAAGCTCGATTGCTATGACAATGTGCGCGCGCACCGTTTGCCCCCATCGCTGCAAAATGACAACCCCACCGGGGCCTGGCGACTGGTGGACGGAGAATGGACCAGAGCGCCACTTTGATCACTTTGAATCCATTCTGCTAACAGCGACAATAAGAATAATCCGGAGAGTTATCGTGCTCGGTGACAAGAATCAAACCGTAAATCACAGTATCGAAGTCGTGGACTCCCATACCGGTGGAGAGCCCACTCGCGTCATCGTGGACGGCGGCCCCGACCTGGGTAACGGGAGTATGGCCGACCGTCTGGCGCAGTTTCGCGAGCATTTCGACCACCTGCGCGCTGCGCTGATCCGCGAACCGCGAGGTTCCGATGTACTGGTCGGTGCCCTGCTTTGCCAGCCTCAGGATCCGGAGTGCGCTGCCGGGGTTATCTTTTTCAACAATGTCGGCTATCTCGGTATGTGCGGCCACGGCACCATCGGTCTGGCGGTTACCCTTACCCGCAAGGGATTGATCGCACCGGGGGAGCACCAGCTGGAAACGCCGGTCGGCAAAGTGTCGTTTGTCCTGCACAACAACCACCGGGTAAGCGTGGATAATGTTGCCAGTTATCGCTATCGGAAATCTGTCTCTGTGGAAGTAGAAGGTCTGGGGACCGTCACCGGGGATATCGCCTGGGGCGGTAACTGGTTCTTTCTGATTGGCGAACACGGCCTGCGTGTCGATGTAGATAATACCGACCAGCTCTCGGACTATTGTCAACGTGTGCGCATTGCTTTGGCGGAAAACCATATTGTCGGCGAAGACGGCGGCGAGATCGATCACATCGAGCTGTTTGCACTCCCGTCTGACCCCGCGAAAGCGGACAGCAAGAACTTTGTGCTGTGCCCGGGCAACGCATACGACCGCTCACCCTGCGGCACCGGGACCAGTGCAAAACTCGCTTGTTTGTATGCGGACGGGGTTATCCAGGAAGGCGACGTGTGGCGCCAGGAAAGCGTCATTGGCAGTGTTTTTGAAGGAAGGGTTAAAGCACTACCGGCCTCGCAGGACGGCAGGATTGAAGTGACTCCCACCATAACCGGCAACGCTTATATCAGTGCCGAATGCCGTATTATCCTGGATCCTGAAGACCCGTTCGCCCACGGCATCGGCTGATACGATCACGCGGACTGCTTTTCGTTCAGGAACGCGATCATTCTGGACACCGCCTCCCGCTGCTCACGGATATGGGCGCTCAACGCTTTACGAGCGCCCTTCCAGTCTTTCGCCAGCAGGCACTCCACAATATCGCAGTGCTCACGCGCCATTTCCCGCTTCACTTTTTCATCAATCACCGCGTAATTGAACAGGGCATTGTAGAAAGGGCTGTAGCGCTCGAAAAACTCTTCGATGTAACGGTTTCCGCAGCGTTTTATCCAGTAATCGTGCAGATCAAAATCCAGCTCAGACTGCGCGGCGCCGGTGGCCGGGCGGTTTGCCTTGAGTAACTGCTGTAGTTCCTCGTCGGTAAAATGCCCCCGTGCGAGATCCAGCGCTTTCAATTCCAGCATTTCCCGTATATCGAGATAATTGTGCATGTCCTGCTCGCTGAACGGGTGCACCCGCCAGCCGCAGCGCGGCACATGTTCGATCAACCCCGCCCCGGCCAGGCGCGAAAAAATCTGCCGCACCACGGTACGGCCAGCGCCGTATTGCTCTGCGGTAGCCTGCTCACGCAGGTATTCGGTATCCTGTTTCAGGCTTCTCGCGATGACGTCCTCGCGAATTGCATCGTACAGTTTGTGCTCGGTGGCATCGGCTCTCGGGGTCTCGAGTTTCACCCCTTCCAATACTTCGGGCTGGGCTTCCAGCCGGCCGTTGTCTTTGCGGCGGATTACGCCCTCTTCTACCAGCTCATCGACGGCATGACGTACCGGTGTCAAACTGACCTTGTAATGCTCCGACATGGCGCCCAGAGTCAGCTTGTAAGGCAACTGGCCCTCTGCCTGGAGAACGGCTTTTACATCAGATTTGATAAATTCAGTAATGGTCATTGAGCCAACACTTGCTATTATTTTCAGCCCTACCCTCGCGGCGTGATTCGCTGCAGGGCGGGGAAAAAGGTAATAAATTTACAGAAGACAGGCAGTATCGCCCATGTTGGAAAAGCTGAGCAAGCTCCTTGACGTAGAAGAACTTGACACGAATCTGTTCCGTAGCCGGGAACATGTGGAAAATTACCGCAAGGTACTCTTTGGTGGCCAGGTGTTGGGCCAGGCACTGATGGCGGCCGCTCGCACCGTGGAAGACCGCCTCCCCCACTCCCTGCACGCTTACTTCCTGCGCCCCGGCAGCAGCGAGAAGCCGGTGATCTACGATGTGGATCCTATTCGCGATGGTGGAAGTTTCACCACCCGCCGTGTGGTTGCCAAACAGAGTGGCAAAGCCATCTTCAATATGTCGGCCTCTTTCCAGATCGAGGAGCCGGGGTTCGATCATCAGTCTGAAATGCCCACCGAAGGGGTAATACCGCCCGAGAAGCTGAAAAACACCCAACAGCTGGCTGAAGAAGCGGGAATGAATGGTGCGGCACAGAACCAGCGCCGCTATATGGTGGATTTCCGCCCGATCGACCCAATGAGCTACTTTGACCGTGAGATCCGCGAACCCCGCTGTATGTTCTGGTTCAAGGTGGACAGCGAACTATCTGACGACCCGGTCGAACACCGCAGCGCCCTCTGCTATGCGTCAGATATGGCGCTACTGGGCACCAGCCTGCAGCCACACCCGATCAGCCTGTTTGACCGCAACCTGATGCCCGCCAGCCTGGACCACGCCATGTGGTTCCACCGCCCGTTCCGCGCAGACGAATGGCTGCTGTATGTGACGGACAGCCCCTCCGCGAGTGGCGCCCGGGGCTACTGTCGAGGCCAGATCTACGCCCGCGACGGACGCTTGGTGGCCTCCACCACACAAGAAGGTTTAATCCGCCAAATCAAGGGCTGACGCGGCTTCCGGGGCCCTGACCGGCTCCGGAGTTAAATTTAATGAAATCAGTGGTTTACAGAAGCGAAACGCTTGTTATAATGCCGCCCGCTTCTTAAGGAAGCCCGAGTTAATCCCGACGCCGGGATGCTCAAACAATCGGTGAGTAGCGCAGCCTGGTAGCGCACTTCGTTCGGGACGAAGGGGTCGGAGGTTCGAATCCTCTCTCACCGACCATATTTTAAAAACCCGCTTTCGAGCGGGTTTTTTTATGCCTTTCTTTCAGCCAATTGCCCGTGATGCTGATATCCCGCGCGTCTTGAGCTGGTCAGCCAGATTCCGTTTTCTTAGCCCCCACCTCTATCACCTGGCCGCCATATAAACTACCTTCCTGAGCCCAACGGCTCCGCTGTCGAACTAACATTCGCAGTGCCAGAAACAGGTATATTGCCAGTACAAAATTCATTACGACTGCGCCCTTAAGGAATACCTCAAATGCTCATCAACGCAGATTTTTCACGCCGCGCCACTGTAAGTGGCGACGAGTATCAGTGGATTGCCTCCCCTCAAAAGGGTGTCGAGCGCGTGATGCTGGATCGTATCGGAGAAGAAAAAGCGCGAGCCACCAGTATCGTAAGGTATGCACCCAACTCTCATTTTCCCCAGCACCAGCATCCCGGCGGCGAGGAGATTCTGGTGCTATCCGGTACCTTTTCAGACGAGATGGGCGATTATCCGGCGGGCTGGTATCTTCGCAATCCACCGGGATCCGCGCATCAGCCTTTCAGCGATCCGGGTGCGATTATTTTCGTGAAGCTGAGGCAAATGCCAGAGGAAGAAAATCGGACTGTGCGCGCAGACACCAACGATCCGAATTGTTGGCAACAACTGACAGATCGGGAAATCTGCCCTCTTTTTACCGGCGGCTATGAGCAGGTTAGCCTTCAGCGAGTAAACGCAGGTGTAACGCTGTTCCCGGAACCTATCCAGAGCGCTGAACTACTCATCCTCTCCGGTACGCTGTGCACCGGCGAAAAGCGATTCGCAAAAGGTAGCTGGATACGCCTCCCGGCTGGGGAATACCCTGAATTTCTCGCCGGTAGCGATGGTGTCACCTACTTCGAAAAGCAAAACCATCTTGGCGATGTGATGAATCGATCTGCCTGAAAGAAAGACTCTTCCCACCGCGCCAGCGCCAATTGATTCCGCAGCTCGACATTGTTATTGTGCCCAATATAACAATATCGGCAGGTCTATATGGTTCGGAAAAGCGCATTCGAAAAAATCAGGACGACCCTCCATCCTTGTGCCCCACCCATGGCCGCCGCCATGCAGGCTATCGACACTATCGATATGCACACCGGTGGCGAGCCATTGCGCGTGATTCTTGCGGGGTTCCCTGAACTGGAAGGCGAGAATGTACTGGCACGCAGAAGGTATGCTCGCGAACACTACGATTACCTGCGCACGGCCCTGATGTGGGAACCCCGCGGACACCGGGATATGTATGGCGCGATACTGGTGCCGCCCAATGACGATGGCGCGGATTTCGGGGCCCTCTTTATTCACAATGAGGGCTTCAGCACCATGTGTGGTCACGCAGTGATAGCGCTGGCCAAGCTGGCAGTGGAAATGGGTTGGGTCGAGTCCCGCCCGCCAGGCAGCGAAATCCCGGTAGTTATTGATGCGCCCTGTGGTCGTATTCGCGCATTCGCGAAAACAGACACCGAGGGACATGTGGTCTCCTCGCGATTTATCTGTGTACCGTCCTTTAGTCTCGCCCAGAATCAGCAAGTCACTGTAGCTGGCCTTGGCGACATCCGTTACGACATTGCATATGGCGGTGCGTTTTACGCATACGTGGATGCCAGCCAGCTCCCCTTCCCGCTCCTCCCTGAAAATGCACAACAGCTCATAACTGCCGGACGCGCCATCAAGGAAGCGGTGATTACGCAGGGTGTCCCAATCCAACATCCTGAACAGCCGGATCTCGGTTTTTTATACGGCACCATATTTATGGATATGAGCGCGCTTTCCAGGAGCCCAGCGTCGAGCACCGGTGACGACCATATTCGCAGTCGCAATGTGTGTATTTTTGCCGATGGAGAACTGGACAGGTCCCCAACTGGATCCGGCGTGGCAGGACGACTCGCACTGCACCTGGCCCAGGGGAAATTATCAGCCGGCAAAACGCTGGCAGTAGAAAGCATCACCGGTAGCAGTTTTCAGGGAAGTATCACAGAAACACTCGACTACGCTGGCCGCAAGGCGGTTATACCCGAGATTAGTGGCACAGCGCACATAACCGGCCAACACCGTTTTTATATTGATCCGCGAGATCCGCTCAACACCGGTTTTTTGCTCGACTGAATACCGCCTCAATAATCAGAAAGATCCAAACCATGCAGTACATTGATGCCAACACCGTTCGCCAGTCACTAGAATATCCGGCGCTCATCTCCGCATTGCGAAAGGCATTTCGCGAACAAAATGTGCAGGTGCCCCAACGACATCACCACCACTACCGTTACTCTGCAGACCATAACCGCGAAAATACGCTGCTGCTGATGCCCGCGTGGCAGGCGGACGGCTATTTGGGAGTAAAGACCGTAGTGGTCGCGCCAGACAATACGGGGGAACCGACCATACAGGGGCAGTACACCCTTTTTGATGCAGCCACAGGAACCCCCAGGGTGGTAATGGATGCTGCCAGTATCACGGCACGACGAACCGCAGCGGCCTCAGCCCTGGCGGCGGACTATCTGGCACCGGTCGGTGCCCACACCCTGCTGATGGTCGGCACGGGAACACTCGCGCCCGAGCTGATTCGCGCACATGCCACTGTTCGCCCGATAAAAGAAGTGTTGATCTGGGGGCGTTCCGCAGAAAAAGCCCGGGCGGTGGCAACTGCTTTGCAGGACGAACCTTTCGAAGTCTCGCCGTGCAGTGATATCCAATCCGGGATGCAGCAGGCCGACATCGTCAGCTGCGCTACCATGAGCAGAACGCCGCTGATCTATGGCAAGTGGCTGAGAGAGGAACAGCATATTGACCTGGTAGGCGCCTACCGGCCGGATATGCGGGAAGCGGATGATCTGCTGGTCCGCCGCGTGGCCCTTTATGCGGATGTAATGCCCCATGCCCTGAGTGAGACCGGCGATCTCGCGATCCCCATCGCCGAAGGCGTGATTACCCCGCAATCGGTCCTCGGCGACCTCCCCTCCCTGTGTAAATCCTCAGCGCCAGCGGAACGCACAGGGGTTACCTGCTTCAAGTCCGTGGGACATGCCCTCGAAGACCTGGTCGCCGCCAGCCTGGTCCACTCGCAAATCAAGTCGTGCAGCAGGATAGGTTGAATTTTAACCAAAAAGGTTCTGATAAGACTTTGAAAAGCCTGTCGTGGCACTGTTAACCTTGCCTGCGGTCATAAGATGTACTTGCCGCCCATTGGTAACGGAGCCAGACAGAATTCATGTTCCATACGTTGCGCGTTATTTTTTCCTGCCGTGCCGCCATAGCCACCGCCCTGTTCGTGATAACCAGTACTTTCGCCGGAGCGGCGGCAGCCGCCGAGAAGCAGTACTACGACATCCAATACAAGGCACAGCTGGACCCCGAAAGTGGCCTGGCGGATGTGGAAATCACGCTCTCCGGTAAAGAGCTACCCAGCAAACTCACTCTCCACCTTGATCCCGAGCGACACACGGCTCTCGTCGGCGAGTCTCTGACGCTAGAAGGCGACAAGGCTACCTGGAAACCCAGCGGCGCGCGCGATGGCATCCGCTATCAGTTTGTAATAGACGCCAAAAAGTCTTCCGGTAGATACGACTCCCGGATCACCGACAAGTGGGCCATCCTGCGCAGCGACAAGCTTATTCCGCCGATCGCAGCTCGAGCACCGAAGCACCTCCACTCCAGAGCAACCCTTAAAATAGAAGCACCGGATCGCTGGAATGTGCTCTTGCCCTATGAAAAGAAAGCGCCCGATACCTTTACCCTGAAGGACCCCGGCCGCCGCTTCATCCGCCCTAAAGGCTGGATGATCGCGGGAAGAATTGGCAGCCGCCAAGACATCATCGACGGCTCTGACACGGTTGTTGCGGGCCCGTTGGGCAAAGGCCTGCGCAGGCAGGACACCCTGGCCTTCCTAAGCTGGACCCTGCCTGAATTGAAAAAAGTGTTCCCTCAATTTCCGGACAAACTTCTGATCGTCATGGCGGGCGACCCCATGTGGCGTGGTGGCCTGTCGGGTACTCGCTCGTTGTTTATGCACGCAGACCGACCGCTAATTTCCGGGAACCGGACTAGCAGCATGCTGCATGAGCTGGTCCATGTCGCGACAGGGATTCGTGGAGACAAGGAAAGCGACTGGATTGTCGAGGGCATCGCGGAATACTACTCGCTAAAGACACTGCGCCGCACCCGCGGCATTAGCCAGAAGCGATACCTGCAGGCACTAGACGAGCTCGCAAAATGGGGGGAAGAGTCTCCCAATCTTCTGGTCAAACGCTCATCCGGCCCAACCACCGCCAGGGCGGCGGTCGTATTGTCTGAGATTGACGACGCGATTCAGAAATCCAGCAATGGAGAGAAAAGTTTGGATGATGTGGTGCGCGCTATTGCCGTGGATCGCGGGGAAATCACCCTGGAGAAATTTCGCACGCTCGCGGAGCAGGCCGCCGGCGCGGAGATTCCACAGCTCGACCGTACATTTCTTACGGGCAAAAAAAAGCCCTGACGACGGGGGGGGG
>NZ_LZDE01000321.1 GCF_002009015.1 Microbulbifer mangrovi
CCTGTCGCCGACGCTTTCGAAACTTAATCCCCGGCACTTGCCCTTCGCTTCCTACCAAATTACTTCGTTAGCAGGATACGAAAGCAAACTAGACCTTAGAGGCCTGCCTTCAGGCTCGCTTCAATAAACTGGTCCAGGTCCCCATCCAGCACTGCCTGGCAGTTGCTGGTCTGAACGCTGGTGCGCAGGTCTTTGATGCGCTGGTCGTCCAGTACGTAGGAGCGAATCTGGCTGCCCCAGCCGATGTCGGATTTGCTCTCTTCCATCGCCTGCTTTTCGGCGTTGCGCTTCTGCATTTCCTGCTCGTAGAGTTTTGCCCGCAGCATCTTCCACGCTTTATCGCGGTTCTGGTGCTGGGAGCGCTCACTCTGACAGGCCACTACGATGCCGGATTCGATATGGGTCAATCGTACGGCAGAGTCGGTTTTGTTCACGTGCTGACCACCGGCACCGGAGGCGCGGTAGGTGTCTTCACGCACCTGGGATTTGTCCACTTCGATCTCGATGTTGTCGTCGATCTCCGGGGAGACGAAAACAGAGGTGAACGAGGTGTGGCGACGGTTGCCGGAGTCGAACGGGGATTTCCGTACCAAGCGGTGTACGCCGGTTTCGGTGCGCAGCCAGCCAAAGGCGTATTCGCCCTGGAAGTGGATGGTGGCACTTTTGATGCCCGCAACTTCGCCAGCGGAGGCTTCTTCCAGGGTGGTTTTGAAGCCGTGGGCTTCGCCCCAGCGCAGGTACATGCGCAGCAGCATTTCGGCCCAGTCCTGGGCCTCGGTGCCGCCGGAGCCGGCCTGGATATCCAGATAAGCGTTGTTCGCGTCGGTTTCGCCGGAGAACATGCGACGGAATTCGAGGGTTTCCAGCTGCTGCTGCAGGCCTTCGAGTTCGCTGGCAACTTCGGCTACGGAATCTTCGTCGTTCTCTTCCACGGCCATATCGAGTAACTCGCGGCAATCACTGATGCCACTGTCGAGATCATCGATGGTTTTCACCACGGCTTCGAGGGAGGAGCGTTCGCGGCCCAGGTCCTGGGCGCGGTCGGGGTCGTCCCAGACACTGGGCTCGGCCAGTTCCAGTTCGACTTCGGTCAGGCGTTCTTTCTTGCCAGCGTAGTCAAAGATACCCCCTAAGAACGTCGGTGCGCTCTTCGAGGTCTTTCAGCTGGTTGAGAAGCGGATTGATTTCCATAGATGCGTCGGCTTCTGTCGGTTAAATCGGGCGCGCATTCTACCTCAGGCTGCCCCGAGAAATAAGGGGGCAGCCCACCGGCGCGGGTGTTTGGCCGGAACTGCGCTCGCGTCAGCGGCCGATGTCCAGTGTAGACGCGATGGCATCTTGAGACGCCCGCAGCGACAGCGCTAGAATGGCCTGACCAATAACAACAATGATCAGGCCAATCTTTGAACGGAGCTGATGTCATGGCGACGAATATGAATCCCCCCCTTCCCCCCCTGTCTCGCCTGCTAACAGGTATATCCGGGACCTCCCGCATTCTGGGGCGCACAGGCCTTGCGGGCCTGTTACTGTCGGTCCTCGCTGTTTCTGCCTGTAAGGAAACGCAACAGCAGGCGTACGACGCGGTAGTCGCGGCCAAATCAGGGAATACCGCGCAAGTGAGCTACCCCACCATTGCGGAAGCTCTGGCACAGGCTCCGACACAGGGCGATGCCCCCTATGTCATCTACCTCCCTGAGGGGGAATACCGGGAAAAGGTGCTGGTGGACAAGCCCAACGTACACCTGGTCGGCGCCGGCCGCGATAAGACGGTCATCAGCTATGGCGACTACGCGGGCATGCCCGCCCCTGGCGCCAAACCGGGCTCGGGCGAGAAAATGGGTACCTTTGCCACCGCGACGCTGACGGTGGAGGCAAAGGACTTTCGCGCGGAAAACCTGACCATTGAAAACAGTTTCGACTTCCTCGCCACCGATGCCCTGCCCAAAGATCACACGGACAAGGTCAATGGCACACAGGCGGTTGCCCTGGAAACCGGCCTTAACAGCGATCGCTCGGCGTTCCGCAATGTGCGCCTGCTTGGCTATCAGGACACGCTGTTTGTGCAGGGAGGGCGCAGTTACTTTGTGGACAGTGTGATCGAAGGCAACGTGGACTTTATCTTTGGCGCAGGACAGGCACTGTTCGAGGACAGCGATATCGTGACGCGCCCGCGGGGTACGGAACGGAAGACAGTGGGTTACGTGACCGCACCGAGTACCGATATCAGCAACGCATTTGGGCTGGTGTTCCTGAACTGCAAACTGCTGAAGGCGCCGGGCGTGCCCGCCGGCTCGTCTCCGCTGGGACGCCCCTGGCACCCCACGACGACCTTTCCCGACGGTCGCTATGCGGATCCGGACGCCATCGGTGCCGCGGTGTTTATCAATTCCTACATGGATGATCACATCACCACAGATGGCTGGGCCTCCATGCGGGGCACCAGCCGGGATGGCAGCAAAAGTACGGTATTCACACCGGAAAGTGCGCGATTCTTCGAGTATCAAAGCCGCGGCCCCGGCGCCAAGTCACACCCTCTGCGACGCCAGTTAAGCGATGCGGAGGCGGAAGCCTATACCCGAGATCGCATTCTGGCGGGCTGGCAACCGTCTTTCTGAGTGGCGAGGCAGTGACCTCGTCAGCGTCTTATTCGCCGCTGGCGAGGTGGTCGAGAATTCCACATTCGGGGAAGTCATCGCCGGCACACGCCTCCGCAAGCCCCCGCAGACTGCTGCGCATAGCCTTCAGGCTTTCCAGCTGCTGCTCAACTTGAAGCAGTTTTTCTTCCACCAGCACTTTGGCGTCGTGACTGCGTCGATCAGGGTTTCGATACAGCGCCAACAGTTCGCGCACTTCCTCCACCGTAAAGCCACAGGCCCGCGCGCGCTGGATAAATTGCAGTGTGGCCACATCGGACTGGCTGTACTCCCGGTATCCATTGGGATTGCGCTGCGGTACCAGCAGATCTATCGACTCGTAATACCGCAACGCTTTTGCCGTCAGCCCCGCACGCTGGGCCGCTTGCGAAATATTCATGGTGAGTTCCTCACAGCAATCCTGTCCATTTGCGGAAATTCTGGAGGTTACCGTAAGGGGAAGGTCAACACGGCACCCGGGCTAGCGCTGCTGCGGCGCACTGCCCGATGTGGCCTGCTCGCAGTCCGTGAACTGGTACTGGCCTTCCTTGGCCGGATCGAAACCCAGCTCCAGCGCTGCATCGAGGAAGCTGGCGGGTATCCGGTGCATCAGCACATCGCCCGTAGCGCCGCCACATACCGCGGGATACATGCGATCGGTTCGCACCGCGCAGCGGGACTCCTGCACCCGGATGCCATTCTGTGCCAGCTCTGCACCACTGGCAGCGAGGCTTTTGCCGCCTCCTTCACACTGCTTGTTACCGCGCGCTTCCATCACCCACAGGCTTTGATTGTCCTGCGACGGCTGACTGGCACCGGGGTCTGCACCCGCCGCATTCTGCCCGGGCTGCTCCGCCCCGCCCTCGGGCTTCTGCTCGCTTGCGGACTCACTTGTAGACTCGCTTGTAGACTGAGTTTCCGGCGCTTGCTTTTGGGAAGAATCACACCCACTGATCGCCAGCAAGCACACGGCCGCAATGGCGACTCTTAGCCATGTATGACACATAAAGCTCTCCTTTTGCCGAATTTCCTTTTCTGAACCCGCTTTACCGAATTCTCAGGCTTTACCGCCCGCGCGCGAAACCTGTCTGTTTCAGCTTAGCGCGAGCCAGCCACCGACGCCGAGCATCAATGTGCCGGCAATCCGGTTCATCAGTCGCACATTTTCACCCTGGTGCAGCAAGCGACTCAAAGTGCGACCGCCACTGGCATAGATCAGCATACAGATAAATTCCAGTGCCAGGATGATACACAACAGTACCACCATCTGCGGCAGCAGTGGTTTCCCCTGATTAATAAATGGCGGCAGTAGCGCGATAAAAAATGCCCAGCCTTTCGGGTTTGCCACCGCCGTCAGAAAACCCTGGCTGACAAGGGCCCAGGGCGGAATTGCCGGTTGCTCACCACTCGAGGGTTCTACCAGAACCATACGCCCGCGCGCGCGCCACATCTGGATACCCAGATACGCCAGATAGGCGCCACCACAGTATTTGAACACCTGGAATGCCGCCGGGTATTTAAGCATGAAGCCGGCGACACCGAGCACCGCGGCAATGGCCACCAGCGCCACACCACACAATTCACCCAGCATCATCCAAAGGGTCCGACGCACACCAAACGCCATGCCCATGGTGAGCGCCAGGGTCATGCACATTCCCGGGGTTATGGAGACAAAGAAAAACGTTGGCACAAACAACGCGAGCAGAGACCAGTCCAGCATTCGATACTCCTCAATTGCATCCAGCTCAGTGATGGGTACCCTGGTGGTTTCCGAAATGGCTGACGAACATGCCGGCGAGCATCAGGCCACAGCCAATTAGCTCGCGACCGCTCAGCATTTCATTCAGGAACAACCAGCCCGCAACCACGGCAAACACAGACTCCAGGCTCATGATCACCGTGGCGTGGGACGGAGCGGCATTGCGCTGCCCCAGCAGCTGGAAGGTGAAGGCAATAGCGGTGGAGAAGATCATCATGTATGCAATCGGCCAGGCGGCGTCCCAGGCTGCCTGCATGGTTGGCTGTTCCACCATCAGCGAAGCCACGGCAGACAGCACCCCGCATACCAGAAACTGGATCGCAGCCAGACGCAACGCATCGTAGCGGTGTACCAGATAATCCGCGGAGAGCACCTGAATCGCAAACACAAAGGCGCTGGCGAACACCATCAGGTCGCCGATTAACTGTGCCTCTTCGGAAAAGTCCGCGAGCCAGTACAGCCCCATCAGCGCCAGGGCCACCCCACCCCAGGTCCAGCGGTTGGTCTTGTGCCCCAGAGACAAGCCGATAATCGGCACCAGCAACAGATAGAACCCGGTAATAAACCCGGCCCTTCCCGCAGTGGTATACAGCAGGCTGACCTGTTGCAATGCCGCGCCGAGAAACAGCCAGAAACCGAGCACCGCACCGCCTGGCAAGCATTTTCGCCAGCGATGATGTACCGGCGTGCCATCCTGCTCGCCGGGCTGCACATCCCGGCGCGAAGAGAGCCAGTAGACAATGGGAATCAGCAACAACCCACCCAGGAAAAAACGCCAGGCGTTGAATGCCAACGGCTCTATGTGCGCCATGGCAATTTTCTGCGGCACAAACGCGAGCCCCCAGAAAAGGGCGGCCAGTAATAACAGAAGCTCGGCTCTCGCCTGTTTTTGATTCATACCACTCACCGGGAAATAGCGGGCGCACCAGTTGCACCCGCTGAAAGAAATAATTTGGGAAACCCGCTGATGCTCAGAGGGGATGAATATGACTGACCATCAGCTGCAGGGACTGCCGCCCGCGAAACTCGTTGATATCGAGCTTGAATGCCAGCTGGACCCTGCCCACCTGAGCCGGCCAGAAATCCGTATCGATATTGAATGCGATGGCATCCAGCGCTTGTTGTGGCGCAGCTACCGGTGCAACCACCATTTTCAGATGGCGCTCGCCGACGATACGCTGCTGCAGCAACAGAAACTCACCGTCAAACTCCGGCTCCGGGAACGCCTGCCCCCAGGGCGCACAGGCGCGCAAAACCGCTGCAGTTTCCATCGAGAATTCTTCCGGCTGCAGCTCGCCATCGGTGTCAATTACGGCCTGTAACTGGGACTCGGAAATCCGGCTGCGTACCGCGGCCTCGAACGCATCAGTGAAAGCCGCCAGGTTTTCCGCCGGTAGGCTCAGCCCGGCCGCCATGGCATGACCGCCAAACTTGCTGATCAATTGCGGATGGGCGGCGGCCACATCGCTCAATGCGTCCCGGATATGCAGGCCGGGAATAGAACGCGCCGACCCCTTGATCAGGTTGTTGTCACCATCGGCGAAGGCAATCACCGGACGATGGAATTTTTCCTTGATGCGGCTGGCGAGAATCCCCACCACTCCCTGGTGCCACGCGGCGTCATACAGGCAAAGACTCCAGGGAAGCCCCTCTTCCCCGAGTTGCAGCTGGTCAAGCGCAGCCATCGCCTCTCGCTGCATCCCGGCCTCGATCGCCTTGCGATCGCGGTTCAAGCCATCCAGTTCTGCCGCCAGTTCTCGCGCCTCCTGCGGATCCTGTGTCAACAGGCAGCGGATACCGGTGCCGATATCGTCCAGACGTCCGGCGGCATTGATACGCGGCCCGAGGATAAAGCCAATATCCGTAGTAGACAGGCGGGCCCTATCCCGCCCCGCCACATCCATCAGCGCCTGGATTCCAGGGCGGCAACGACCTGCGCGTATACGGGCGATCCCCTGATGCACCAAAACACGGTTGTTCTGGTCCAGTGGCACCAGATCCGCCACTGTTCCCAGGGCTACCAGGTCCAGATACTCGGCCATATTGGGTGCTGCGATGCCGGTTTCCTCGAACCACCCCTGCTGTTGCAACACGCTTTTCAGGCGACTGAGGAGATAGAAGATGACGCCAACACCGGCGAGATTTTTACTGGGGAAATCGCAACCCGGCTGATTGGGGTTAATAATGGCATCCGCTTCAGGCAACTCATTGCCCGGCAGGTGGTGATCGGTGACGATGACTTTCATGCCCGCAGCTCTCGCCGCTGCCACCCCTTCGATGCTGCTGATGCCGTTATCGACCGTGATCAACAGGTCTGGATTGTACTCCCGCGCCACCTCGACGATTTCCGGCGTCAGGCCATAGCCGAACTCAAAACGGTTGGGCACCAGGAAATCCACCGGTCCGGCACCGAGCGCCCCCAGAGCCAGCACTGACAGGGTGCTGCTGGTGGCCCCGTCGGCATCGAAGTCGCCGACAATGAGAATTTTCTGTTGACCGCGCACGGCGTCCACCAGCAGGTTGACCGCCGCCTCGACCCCGCGCATGGAGGCGGGACTGTGCAAGCGCGTCAGTTGATGATCCAGCTCCTCGTCGCTGGCGACACCGCGCCCCAGCAATACCCGCTGCAGAATCTCTGGTGTCGTGGAAGTAAAACGGCCAGAGGACAAATCCACTGGCCGTCTTCGAATAATCGCGTTCATCGCATCCGGTCGCTGTCGGTTTTATGGTTCCTGAGTTTACCGGTATTCACCGGCAAACTGCCATTCTACCGCCGACCGGCTGCGGCTCAAGCAGCGCTTAGCCCAGAGCGCTTGAGATGAAATCGTGTACCGCAGAAAGGTCGTTTTGCAGAACTTGCATCCGCTCCTCCCGTTGCAGCAGGTCCTGCATATGGTGTGGCAGTGGAACCTGGGTGCCCGGTAATGCCTTGTCCACGGCCTCGCTGAACTTGGCCGGGTGCGCTGTTGCCAGACACACCATCGGCTCGGCCTTGGATTTGCGTGCGCGCCGCCCGGCTTCCACACCGATGGCCGTGTGCGGATCCAGCAGGTATTCGGTGGATTCGAACACCTCGCGAATCACCTCAACAGTGCGCTCGTCCCCTACCCGCTCGGAGGCAAACAGGGTGCGTGCTTTTTCCAGAACGCTGTCATCCAGCTTCAACGGCGCGCTGCGGTCTGCCAGCAGCTCCGCTACCGACTCGCCATTGCGATCGTAGAGATCGAACAGCAGGCGCTCGAAATTGCTGGATACCATGATATCCATACTCGGCGACAGGCTGTGCACCAGCGGCTTGGGGGAGTGATCGTTCGCACTGATACAACGGTGCAAGATATCGTTGGCGTTGGTGGCGATCACCAGCTGGTTGATCGGCAGGCCCATGCCGCGCGCCAGGTAGCCGGCAAAAATATCCCCGAAGTTGCCGGTCGGCACAGAGAAATTCACCGCACGGTGCGGACCACCGAGACTCAGCGACGCGTAGAAGTAATAGACGATCTGGGCCATGATCCGCGCCCAGTTGATGGAGTTCACCGCAACCAGGCGGCGGCCATCGGGCAGGAACGATTGATCCGCAAAGCTGGCCTTGACCATATTCTGGCAATCGTCGAAATTGCCTTCCAGCGCGATGTTGTAGACGTTGTCCGACAGCACCGTGGTCATCTGCTTGCGCTGCACCTCGGATACCCGGTTGTGCGGATGCAAGATAAAGATGTCGATATTCTCGCAGTGACGGCAACCCTCGATTGCCGCAGAACCGGTATCTCCGGACGTGGCACCCAGCACCACCACTTTCTCGCCGCGTTTTTTCAGCAACAGGTCGAACAACTGCCCCAGGAACTGCAGGGCAAAATCCTTGAACGCCAGGGTCGGCCCCTGGAACAGCTCCATCACCCACTCGTTATGATCGGTCTGCACCAGCGGCGCAATCGCAGTGTGGCGGAAATTGGCGTAGGCGCGGTCGATAATGCCGCGCATTTCGTCTTCAGTGAGATCTTCGGAGACGAACGGCCACATGATGCGGAACGCCAGCTCCCGATAATCCAGCCCGGCCATTTGCGCAATTTCTTCGCGGCTGAAGGTAGGCAGTTTTTCGGGAACATACAGGCCGCCATCGCTGGCGAGGCCAGTGAGAACGGTATCGGCAAAGCTGAGAGACGGCGCGCGGCCGCGGGTGCTGACAAATTTCACGGTGTTGTACTGGTCTGGATAATTCTTGATAGGGGGAATGAGGTGGGCGCAGCGCCCACCTCAATGCATAAAGTGCTGAATCGGATCAGCCGAGGGTTTCGACGCGAATGCGGACTACGGGGTCCTGGATGCTGTCCAGCGCCTCAATCTGGTTGACCGCCTCTTGCAGCTGCGCTTCACGCGCGCGACTGGTCAGCAGTACCACCGGCACCAGCTCTTCATCTTCCGCCGGCTCGTGCTGGATCAGCGCCTCGATGCTGATGCCCTGGTCACTGCAGATTTTTGCCACCTGCGACATAACCCCGGGCTTGTCGAACGCAGAGATGCGCATGTAGTAGCTGGTCTCGGCCTCAGACATGGGCAGGACATCATCCAGATTACCCTGGCTGTCCTGGGTCACACCCGCCAGCGGTACGCGCTGGTCGGGACGCACATTCAGGGTGCGCGCCACATCGACAATATCCGCAATCACTGCAGAGGCCGTCGCCTCGGCGCCAGCGCCGGCACCGTAATACAGGGTCGGCCCGACCGCATCGCCATTGACCAGCACCGCGTTCATCACACCGTTCACATTGGCAATCAGGCGGCGCTGGGGAATCAGGGTCGGGTGTACGCGCAACTCCACACCATCGTTGGTGCGGCGGGCAATGCCCAGATGCTTGATACGGTAACCGAGCTCATCGGCGTACTGGATATCCTCTTTGGCAACACCACTGATCCCCTCGGTGTATACCTTGTCAAAGGCGAGCGGCACGCCGAATGCCAGGGACGCCATGATGACCAGCTTGTGCGCCGCGTCGATACCTTCCACATCAAAGGTAGGATCCGCCTCGGCGTAACCCAGCGCCTGGGCCTGGGCCAGCGCCTCATCAAAACTGCGACCTTTCTCGCGCATTTCGGTCAGGATGTAGTTGCCGGTACCGTTGATGATCCCTGCCAGCCACTGGATACGGTTACCCACCAGACCTTCGCGCAGGGATTTGATGATCGGGATACCGCCTGCGACCGCGGCCTCATAGGCGATGGTGACGCCCTTGTCGGCAGCGGCGGCGAACAGCTCGTTACCGTGCTCGGCGATCAAAGCCTTGTTGGCGGTAACCACATGCTTGCCGTTGGCGATGGCCGCGAGCACCAGCTCGCGGGCCACGGTGGTGCCGCCAATCAGCTCAACCAGGACATCGACATCCGGATTGTTGACCACATCGAATATCTCGCGGGTGACGTTCAGGCCAGTGGTATCGCAGTCCGGATTGTCGCGCCGCGCGCCGATCTGAACGATCTCTACCGGGCGACCACAGCGCGCAGCAATCTCCTCGCAGTTCCGCGCCATGACATTGACCGTACCGCTACCTACGGTCCCGAGACCACAAATACCGATACGTACCGCGGGCAGGCTGCCCGCAGATTTGGAATTTTCTACTACCTTGGTGGCTTCGTCGGCAAATGCGCTCACAACATCCCTCCGCGCATGACTCTAATGGAACACAGCGCAATAACTGGCGTTTAAATCAAAAAAAGGTCGACAACCTTACTGAGATAAGGGGGAAATTGTCAATTAAATTGCGCAGGGCGGTCAAATAACCACCGCAACGCTATTCCACCCACAACCCCATAACGCAGAAGGCCGGCAAGTGCCGGCCTTCTCTGGGTCTTTCTGTCAGCGCCGGACTTAGATGCCCAACGCCTTGGCCAGGGTGTCCGGCGGCAGGTAACCGGGTACCACGGTGCCATCCTCCATCACAATGGTGGGCGTTCCGCGCACATCGATCACCTCGTTACCCATTTTGTACTGGGCCGCCACCGGATTGTTCTTGCATACATCCAGGGGCACATTCTTGCGATTCTTCAGATCAGTGAGCGTCTGGTTGGGGTCGTCTGCACACCAAGCAGTGGCGATCTTGCGGTAGCCCACGGAGTTCAGGCCCGCGCGGGGGAACGCCAGATAACGCACCTCGATCCCCATACGATTCAGCTTTGGCACATCGTCGTGCAGCTTGCGGCAATAGCCGCAGTCCACATCGGTGAACACGTAGATATGTGCCTTGGTTTCCCCTTTGGGAGAAAACACAATCATATCCTTCAGGTCCTGCTGACCCATCACTTCTGCGCGATGGGTACCGCGACGCTTCTCGGACAGGTTCACCACCTTCTGAGGGCCCACTTCAAACAGGTCACCGGCAATAAAATGCCCACCATCCTTGGATACAAACAGCACGTTGCCGCCATTCACATCCACTTCGTACAGACCGGGAACCGGGCTCTCGCGCACATCCCCGAAATTCGCCTGGGGATTTCCCGCGGAGAGCTTGGCCTTGATCTGCTTGGCCGTGGCGTCGTCCACGTCTGCGACAGCAACCTGCCCCAATACGAGTGATGCGGCAGCAACGAGCGCAGAAAGTGGCTTGGCTAGAAAGGTCATGATTCGGTTCGCTCCAGATTATTCGTCATTTTTCGACAGCGCTTGCGGTCGTGGGTTCAGCCCAGTATGGCACCTGTCTCTTGTATTCGAGCAGTTATGCGCGTTTTACTACATGCGGAGCACAATTACCACGCAGCGATCACCCCCGGGGATGATGCTCGCCGTGCAGGGCCTGCAATCTGGCCCTGGCCACTGCGGTGTATATCTGGGTGGTAGACAGGTCCGAGTGCCCGAGCAACAGCTGCACAACCCGCAGGTCGGCACCGTGATTCAGCAGATGCGTGGCAAAGGCGTGACGCAGGGTATGCGGGGACAGCGGCTTGTCGATACCGGCAACCTTTGCCCAGTGTTTGATACGGTACCAGAACGTCTGACGGGTCATGGCAGCGCCGCCGCGCCCCGGGAAACAGGCGTCACTCTCTCCCATCGCCAACAGCTCCGGGCGCGCCGCAATTAGATATTTTCCCAGCCAGTTCTCGGCAGCCTGCCCCATGGGCACCAGGCGCTCCTTGCGCCCCTTGCCATATACCCGCACCACCCCTTGGCGTAGATTCAGCTGGGACAAACTCAACCCCACCAGCTCACTCACCCGCAACCCACAGGCGTAAAGCAGCTCCAGCATGGCCCTGTCCCGCAGCCCGATCGGGGTCTCGGTGTCTGGAGCATCCAGCAGCAGCTCAACATCGCTCTCAGACAGCGATTTGGGCAGCGGCTTGGGAATCTTGGGATTGTCCACCAGTGCCACCGGGTCGTGCTCGATCATTCCCTGGCGCAGACAATGGCGATAGAAACTGCGCAGAGCCGCCAGCGCCCTCGCACTGGAACGCGCCGATTGCCCGGCCTCATGGCGAGCCCCCAGATAGGACAAGATATCCTCGCGAATAATCTGGCCGAGATCTTTTCCGGCGGCGGCACAGTAGTCTGCAAATGCCTTCAGATCCCGACCGTAGGCGGCGCGCGTGTGTTCGCTGACCCCGCGCTCGGCCCACAGCATATCTAGCCAGGCAGTAATCAACCCCTGCGGATTGTGGAAGTTGTTCATTGCGCCATTAAAGCACAGGCCTCCCCCTGCGGTTTCTCCAGGCATAAAAAAACCGGAGACAAGCTCCGGTTTTTTTATGTCGCAGGAAAACTCAGCCGAGTTTTTCCTTGATGCGAGCTGCCTTACCAGTCAGGCTGCGCAGGTAGTACAGCTTGGCCTGGCGAACGTCACCACGACGCTTCACAGCAATGCTATCTACCAGCGGGCTGTGGGTCTGGAAGGTACGCTCAACACCAACACCGTGAGAGATCTTGCGCACGGTGAAAGAGGAGTTCAGGCCGCGGTTACGCTTGCCAATAACTACGCCTTCAAACGCCTGCAGACGCTCGCGGTTACCTTCTTTTACCTTAACCTGTACGACAATGGTGTCGCCCGGGGCAAATTCTGGCAGTTCGGCTTTGAGCTGTTCAGTTTCCAGCTGCTGGATGATTTTGTTGGTCATTTGGAGTTCTCCAAAAGGGTTTTGTGTAGCCTCACGGCTAGATCACCGAATTACTCCCGCCTCCCGGCGAATTCGATATTAATTCTGCTTTTCCGGCGGCGCTTCCTGCAGGAACTCTTCCAGCAGTTGCGCCTGCTCCGGTGTCAGCGCCAGCTTTTCCAGCAGGTCTGGCCGGCGCTGCTGCGTGCGACCCAAGGCCTGCTTGAGTCGCCAGCGGCGTATCTTTTCATGGTTACCGGAAAGTAGGACCTCCGGCACCTTTTCGCCGCGAAAATCTTCCGGGCGAGTATAGTGCGGGCAATCGAGCAACCCCTGAGCAAAGGAGTCTTCCACCGCCGACTGGTCGTGCCCAAGGGCGCCGGGTATCAAACGCGTAACCGCATCCACCAGCACCATGGCAGCGAGCTCGCCACCACTGAGCACGTAGTCGCCAATCGACCACTCCTCATCGATGAGGGCGTCCACCAGTCGCTCATCCACCCCTTCGTAGCGCCCGGCCAAAAGAACCAGGTTACCGCTGTGGGAAAGATGTTCGACTCCGGCCTGATCCAGCTGTCGCCCCTGGGGGGACAGATAAATCGACCGCGCGGGACCCGCTTCTTCCGCCCAGGCACGCGCTTCGGAAAGCGCCTGGGACAACGGCTCGGCCAGCATAACCATGCCGGGCCCACCGCCGTACGGACGATCGTCCACAGTGCGATGCCGGTCACTGGTGAAATCCCGGGGATTCCAGCAGCGCACTTCCAGCAGGCCGTCTTTGACCGCCCGCCCACTGATACCGTAATCGGTCAGTGCTGAGAACATCTCCGGAAAGATGCTCACCAGAGCCACGCGCCTCGCCGCCATCAGAACTCGGGGTCCCAATCGACGGTAATCTGGCCCGCGTCGAGATCGACGCCTGTGATGAATTCACCGGGCAGATACGGAATCAGGCGCTCGCGCCCGTCATCACCGCCCCGCACCACCATCACATCGTTGGCACCGGTCTCCATCAGTCGCACCACTTCGCCGAAGCGGTATTCACGACCTTCAAACTGGCTCACCACCTGCAGGCCCTGCAACTGGTGCCAGTAGTATTCGCCGTCTTCCAGGTGCGGCATTTCACTGCCAGCAACTGCAATATCTCTCTGGCAGAACTGAGCCGCGAGATCGCGGTCGTCCACACCCTTGATATGTACGATCAGGCCTTTGCCGTGGCGCTTGCCTTCATCGATATCAAGAGACTGCCACTGCCCTTCTCCCTGCGTCCCGGCGCCCTGAAGCCACAAACGGGAAAATTGCAGGATATTGTCCATTGGCTCGGTGAAGGAATGCACCTTGACCCAGCCCCGGACGCCGTACACTGAAGTGATACGTCCGACTGTGACCAGTTCTTCGCGAGTTACCGAATGCTCAGCCACAGCCATACCCCGGATACAGACAAATGGGCAAAATCAGGGATCAGGCGGATTCTTTCAGCAGCTTGCTGACGCGATCAGAAACCTGTGCGCCCTGGCCTACCCAGAATTCAACGCGCTCACGGTCGATGCGCAGACGCTCTTCCTGACCACGGGCTACCGGGTTGAAGAAGCCAACACGCTCAATGAAACGACCGTCGCGGGATTTGCGGCTGTCAGTCACAGTCAGGTGATAAAACGGGCGCTTCTTTGCACCGCCACGAGCCAAACGAATGGTTACCATGTAGCTATCCTGTAGTTTCAACACTCACCAGTCACAATTTATGACCGGCATATCCCGCCTCACGGCGGTATTTCAGACATTTGCCGAGACAAAAATCTGCTTTTAAATCAATGCCCAGCGGCCAAGGGCCAGCTGAAAGGCGGCGTATTCTAATGCACCCTTTACGGTTTGTATAGCAGCGAATAACAACGCCAGAATCGCGGGTTACCCCGCCTTACTTTTTACGGAAACCCGGCGGCAGGCCGCCCGGCATTCCACCCATACCTCCGGACCCGCCGAGACCGCCAGTGCCACCGCCCATACCGGGCAGCCCGCCCAGGCCGCGCATCATTTTGCCCATGCCGCCGCCCTTGAGCTTCTTCATCATCTTGCCCATCTGCTTGTGCTGCTTGAGCAGGCGGTTCAGATCCTGGATCTGGGTGCCGGAACCGGCAGTGATACGACGCTTGCGGGAACCGTTCAACAGGTCGGGATTGCGGCGTTCATCCGGGGTCATGGAGCTGATCAGCGCATCCATACGGCGGAACTCCTTGCCCATATCCGCCTGTTGTGCCGCCTGGGCGAGCCCCCCCATACCGGGCATCTTATCCATCAGGGCACCAAGACCACCCATGTTTTGCATCTGTTGCAACTGATCGCGCAGGTCCTCAAGGTCAAAGCCCTTACCTTTCTGTACCTTTTTGACCAGCTTTTCCGCCTTGGAGCGGTCAATATTCTGCTCGGCCTGTTCGATCAGCGAGAGAATATCGCCCATCCCCAGAATCCGGGAGGCAATACGATCCGGGTGGAAGGTTTCCAGGGCATCGGTTTTTTCACCGACACCGATAAACTTGATCGGCTTACCGGTCACGTGGCGCACAGAAAGTGCCGCACCGCCGCGGGCATCACCGTCCGCCTTGGTCAGCACCACGCCGGTCAACGGCAGCGCATCATTGAAGGCACTCGCGGTATTGACCGCATCCTGACCGATCATTGCATCGATCACGAACAAGGTCTCCGCGGGATCCAGGACCTCGTGGAGCTCGCGAATCTCGTCCATCAGCTGGTCATCGATATGCAGGCGACCCGCGGTATCCACGATCAGCACGTCAGCGAACTGCTTGCGCGCCGCCTCTACCGCACCGCGCGCGATATCCACCGGCTTCTGATCCGGCTCGGAGGGGTGGAAAATCGCCCCAACCTCTCCCGCGAGAGTCTCCAGCTGCTTGATGGCCGCCGGACGATAGACGTCGGCGCTCACCACCATCACTTTTTTCTTTTCCCGCTCCTGCAGGTACTTGGAGAGTTTGGCGACACTGGTAGTCTTACCCGCCCCCTGAAGGCCCGCCATCAGGATGACTGCGGGCGGCTGTACGGCCAGGTTCAACGGCGTGGCCGCCTCCCCCATGACCTTGACCAGCTCGTCCTGGACAATTTTGACGAACTGCTGGCCCGGGTTCAGCGCCTTGCTGACCTTCTGGCCAACAGCGGCGGTACGCACCTGCTGCACAAAGGCTTTTACCACCGGCAGCGCCACATCCGCTTCCAGCAATGCCTTGCGCACTTCGCGCAGGGTGTCGCGGATGTTGTCATCCGTCAGGCGAGCCTTACCTGTGACTTTTTTCAGTGCCGACGACAGACGGTCGCTCAGGTTATCGAACATATCACCTTCTCAAATCGTAAATGCCGTAGTGGCCCGGCCTACCGCCGGTACCCCAAAAACGCGGCAGTATAGCTCAGGCGGGCTTTCCAGCACAGGCGCGCTGTGACACACTGCCTGCCCGGAACACATAATGAATCAGCAAGACGGATTTACCCTAATGGCGGCATTCGCCCACTGGATGGCAATTGCACTCTATATAGCCACTACAGTAGTAGCGGCTGTCACCCTGTCTCGCCAATCTCAGTCCCGCAGGCATACCCTGCTACTCGGGCTGTTCACCGGCGCCGTAGCGGCCCACGCCATCTCCCTGAAGTTCACCCTGCTGGCAGATAACGGCTTCCGCTTTGACCTGCTGGCGATGCTGTCGCTGATCACCTGGTCTGTCGCCCTGCTGCTACTGTGCCTTTCACTGCGGCACCAGCTTACACTGCTGATACTCGCAATTGCGCCACTGGCGGCCGTCAGTGAACTCGCTGCGGTACACGCCTGGGGCACCGCTATACCGCGCTCACAGATTTCGCCGGGCATCGCGGCCCACGCACTGCTTTCCATATCGGCTTATGCGCTGCTAACGCTGGCGACGCTCCAGGCCATCTACCTCTACTGGCTCAACCAGCAACTGCACAACCACCGCCCCGCCGGCATGAGCCGGATGCTGCCGCCGCTGCAGACCATGGAGAGCCTGCTGTTTGGCCTGATCGCGTTCGGGCAGCTATTGCTGACCGCATCCTTGATCACCGGCGCCCTGTTCGTAGATGACCTCTTCGCACAGCACCTGGTACACAAAACCGCTCTGTCGATTTTTGCGTGGATCCTGTACAGCATTCTGCTGTGGGGACACTGGAAAAATGGCTGGCGCGGCAACACCGCGGTACGCTGGACCCTCTCCGCATTTGCCGTTCTGCTGCTGGCATTTTTCGGCAGCAAACTGGCATTGGAAGTCATTTTCTCCGGCGGCTGAGCCGCCCGACTTGCGGCATGCGCCGTTCTGATCCAATATCGCCCTGATTCAACAGAAAGAGCTCCCCCTTGAACGACCTGCCGCCCGGCCTGTTATTTGCACTGATAGGCCTGCTGATTGTTATTTCCGCTTTCTTTTCCAGCTCCGAAACCAGCATGATGGCGCTGAACCGTTATCGCCTGCGTCATCAAGCGAAAAGCGGACACCGCGGCGCCAAAAGGGCCATGGAGCTGCTCGCACGCCCGGACAAACTGATCGGGGTCATCCTGATCGGCAACAACCTGGTCAATATCCTCGCCTCGGTAATCGCCGGCGCGGTATTTACCAAACTCTATGGCGAGGCCGGTGTCTGGTACGCCACCGCGGCGTTGACCGTCGTAGTCCTGATCTTCGCCGAAGTCACACCGAAAACCATCGCCGCCCTGCATCCGGAAAAGATCGCATTTCCCGCCAGCCTGCTACTGCGCCCACTGCTCTTTTTACTTTCACCTTTCGTGTGGCTTGTGGGCAGCGTATCCAACGCCCTCGCCCGTCTGGTGGGCGTGGAAGCGGGCAAGGAATCGGAGGCGGAACACCTGGCTCCGGAAGAACTGCGCTCGGTGGTGTTCGAATCCGGCGCACTGCTGCCGACCAAGCATAAAGGCATGCTGCTTAACGTACTGGACCTCGACCAGGCCACCGTGGAAGACATCATGATCCCGCGCAACGAGGTGATCGGTGTGGACCTGGACAACTCCGCAGAAGCCATCCTGCAGCAACTGGCCGAGAGCAGCTTTACCCGCCTCCCGGTTTACCGCGGGGACATCAATCAGGTAGTCGGCATACTGCACCTCCGCCGCGCGGCCCAGATACTGCGTGACGGACCAGAAGACCTTACCGCAGAGACGCTCAAGTCCCACCTCAATGAACCCTACTTTGTCCCCGAAGCCACCCCTCTCCCTACCCTGCTGATGAATTTTCAGCAGAAGAAACGCCGCATGGGACTGGTGGTAGATGAGTACGGCGAGGTAATGGGTATCGTTACCCTGGAAGACCTGCTGGAAGAGATTGTGGGGGACTTTACCGCAAGCCCGGTGCCGAGCGACGATGAAGAGATCGTCAAGCAGGAAGAAGGTTGGTATCTAGTGGACGGTGGCACGTCCATTCGGGAAATGAACCGCACCCTGCACTGGCACTTGCCCACTGACGGGCCCAAGACATTTAACGGGCTGATCATGGAGCACCTCGAAAGCATCCCGGAGGGCAATATCAGCCTCTATATCCAGGAATATCTGATCGAGATTGTGGAGGTGTCCGATAAGATGATTACCAGTGCCCGCATCAAAAAAGCTGGGAACTGAGTAAGCGCAGAATTCTGCTGACTGAACCCCGCAGGACTCAGACCAGCTCCAACTGACGCCGCACCGGTGCAAAACTTTTCCTGTGCACCGGTGTTGCACCCAACCGCGCCAGAGCTTCCATATGCGCCTTGGTGGGATAACCTTTGTGGCCCGCCAGGCCATATTCAGGATACTGCTGATCCAGCACCACCATTTCCCGATCCCGGGTCACCTTCGCCAGAATCGAAGCCGCCGCAATCGCGGCAACCCTGTCGTCCCCCTTGACCACCGTATCGCACTCGTAGTGCCACTGCGGCTTGCGGTTGCCATCTACCAGCACATACTCGGGCTGCACCGATAACTGCTCTACCGCCCGCTTCATGGCCAGCATGCTGGCGTGGAGAATATTTAGCTGATCAATTTCCGCGACCGTGGCGCGGGCGACGGCAAAGGCCAGCGCCTTTTCGCGGATCTCATCAAACAGCGCCTCGCGCTTTTTTTCGGATAATTTCTTCGAGTCCGCCAGCCCCGCCACCGGATTCTGCGGATCGAGGATGACCGCTGCAGCTACCACGTCGCCGGCGAGCGGTCCCCGCCCCACCTCGTCGACACCGGCTAGCAGATCACCGGTATAGCTGCAAACATAGGGCGGCAGGGATGATTTGGTTTTCATAGTGACTGAATACTTTGAATTTATCGCTGGATGAGATTACACACGGCATCCGCGGCTTTTTCGGAAGCATCGCGGCGCAACTCCTGGTGCATTTCACTGAAGGTTCTCCGCAGCTGATCTCCCAGCAGAGGATCGTCAAAATAGTTCAGCACCGCCGCCCCCAATGCCTCTGGGGTCGCATCATCCTGGAGAATTTCGGGCACCAGCTCACGCTGTGCCAGCAGGTTGGGCAAGGATACCCAAGGAGTGTGTAACATGCGGGAAAAAATGGCATAGGACAGGCTCGCCATTTTGTACGCCACCACCATGGGCTTGTTCATCAGCATGGTCTCCAGGGTGGCAGTACCCGATGCGATCAGCACCGCATCCGCTGCCGCCAGCGCCTGCTGGGACTGACCATCGAGGATGGTCAACGGCAGCTCCTCCGCACCCGGCAGGTCAGCAACCTGCTGTTGTAGTTGCGCCTTGCGCTCTGCACTGGCAGCGGGCAAAACGAAACGGAGATTGCGACGGCGCTGGTAACACCATTGGGCCGCCTGCAGGAAAAGCGGGCCCAACAAGCGCACCTCACCCCCGCGACTGCCGGGCAGTAGCGCCACTACATGATCGTCATCCGCAAACCCGAGGGCACGCCTTGCCGCCGAGACATCCACTTCCAATGGAATTTCATCCGCAAGCGGATGCCCCACAAAAGTCACAGGGACATTGTGCTCCCGGTAAAACTCCGCCTCGAAAGGCAACAGAGTCAATATATGATCGACCGCACGCGCAATTTTCTTGATCCGCCCCTGACGCCAAGCCCATACCGATGGGCTCACGTAATGCATGGTAGGAATCCCCGCGGAACGCAGCGCCTCTTCAAGGCCCAGGTTAAAGTCGGGCGAATCAATACCGATAAACAGGTCCGGGGGGTTGGCAATAAAGTACTGGCGCAGCGAACGGCGGATTTTCAGAAGCTCGGGAAGACGCTTGAGCGGCTCCACCAGCCCCATGACCGACAACCGCTCCATGGGAAACAGGGACTCGGCACCGAGCGCCTGCATACGAGGCCCGGCGATACCGGTCACCTCAACCCGACCAAAACGCTTTTGCAGCGCGGCTATCAGGCCAGCTCCGAGAATATCTCCCGACGCCTCACCGGCAAGCATACCGATGCGCAACACTTCTCGCTCAGACACGCAGTTACCTCAGCGAACGATGCCGCGGGTGGAGTTTTCCAGGGAGTCGATCCAGGGTTGGATGACCGCTGACTCCTGCCGCAGGCTGGCCAGGGATTCCAGCGCCTCGTCGGTGGTCAAACCGCGGCGATACACGATTTTGTAGGCTTTGTTGATCAGGGCGATCTCTTCCCTACTGAAGCCCCTGCGACGCAAACCTTCCGCATTGATGGTCTTTGCTTCCGCGGGATTGCCAGCCACCATCACATAAGCGGGGACATCCTTTCCGATACCCGCGCCCATGCCGGTAAATGCGTGCTCACCAATGGTGCAGTGCTGATGCACCAGGGTATACCCGCTGAGAATTGCCCAGTCGCGCACAAATACATGGCCTGCCAGGGCCACGTTATTTACCAGGATGGTGTGATTGCCAATAACGCTATCGTGACCGATATGTGCGTAAGCCATCAGCAGGTTGTCATTGCCAATGGTGGTCTCACCCCGATCCTGTACCGTACCGCGATGAATGGTGACGCCTTCGCGAATGACGTTGTTGTCACCAATTACCAGAGTGGTGGCCTCCCCCTGGTATTTCTTGTCCGGCGTATCCTGCCCTACGGTGGCAAACTGATAGATGTGATTGTTTTTTCCCAGCGTAGTAGGCCCACTGAGAACGACGTGGGAGGCGATTTCACAGCCATCGCCGATTTCCACGTCCGGCCCGATGACACTGTAAGGGCCTATCTTCACGCCCTCACCAATTTTCGCCGAGTCGTCGACGATGGCAGTCGGGTGAATACTGGTCTGCATTCTGTGGTCTTCTCCTCACCGGCTCAGTTCAGCCCGCGCCGACTACAGGCCAGAAAGACCCGAAACCGATAGCGCAGACGACTTCGCTACTTTACCCACGAACGGCAAATATAAAAAACTATTTGGTCACAATGAGCCGGACCCATCGCGACCAGGCTGCACTTGCAGCGGAATCAGATTTTTTTGACCGCGCAAAGAATGTCCGCTGACGCCGCCAGCTCGCCATCGACACTGGCCTTGCCGGCAAACTTCCAGATACCGCGGCGCTCGGAAACCACCTCAGATTCCAGTTGCAGACGATCTCCCGGTACCACCTGGCGCTTGAAGCGCACATTGTCGATACCCGCAAACAGATAAAGGTATCCATCTTCAGGTTTCTGGCCCAGGGTTTTGAAACCCAGAATTCCGGAAACCTGCGCCAGGGCTTCAACGATCATAACCCCCGGAAAAATCGGCACTTCCGGAAAGTGGCCGTTAAATACCTCTTCGTTTATCGAGATATTCTTATAGCCCTTGATCAACTTGCCCTCTTCCAGCTCGACGACACGGTCTACCAGAAGAAAAGGATAGCGGTGCGGCAGGTATTGACGAATTTCCTGTACGTCCATCATGGCGATTTGTCCCCAGAAACCACTTCGGGGCGCCAAACGCCCCGAATTTACTGATAAATATCTATTTTAGAACCGAGACCGGCGGCAAGCCGTGCTCAGTCCTCTCCACCTTTCGGTGTACTTTGCGAAATGTCTTCCCGAGAAGCCTTTTCCTGTACAGCCTCTTGCAGCGCCTTTTCAACACCCGTGAGGCGGCGCGCCATCTGGTCAAGCTGCCCGAAACGCACCGCATTGCGGCGCCAGGAACGACTATCGGAAAATGGAATACCACTGGAATAAGACCCGGCTTCCTCGATGGACTTGGTGACGAGGGTGCGCGCAGTGACGTGAGTGCGGTCAGCAACGGTCACATGGCCGACAATTCCCACACCGCCGGCGATCGTGCAGTGCTTGCCGATGATTGCACTGCCGGCAACCGCCGAGCATGCAGCCATGGCTGAGTAGTCACCAATCTGCACATTGTGAGCGATTTGCACCATATTGTCGATCTTGACCCCTCGGCCGATCAGTGTATTGCCGAGAGCGCCGCGATCGATACAGGTGTTGGCACCGATCTCCACCTCATCGCCAATCTCCACCCCGCCCAGCTGGTAGATCTTGGTCCACTTTCCATCGCTCGGCGCAAACCCGAAGCCGTCGGCACCAATCACAGTATTGCTGTGAACGATAACGTCGGCGCCGATGGCACAACCGTGGTAGATGACCACACTGGGAAACAGACGGGTGCGCGGGCCGATGGTGCTTCCCTCACCAACCACGCAACCGGGCCCGATCACCGCCCCCGCCGCCACACTGACGTGGGCCTCGATTGAGCTACCGGCCCCTACATGTACGCTGGGATGCACTTGCGCGGTAGCATCCACCCGCGCGCTGGAATCAACACCGGCAGCATATCGGGGGGTAGTATCGTAGATAGCCGTCGCCTGTGCGAAAGCGTGATAGGGATTGGGAACAATCAGTGCCGAAACCGGACAGGATTCCGCCTGCTCTTCAGTTACCAGCACCGCACAGGCACGGGTTCCGGCCAGAAAACGCCGGTAGTTGGCGCTCGCCAGGAAACTGACCTGGCTCGCATTGGCATCTTGCAGGGTGTTCAGCCCGGTGGGAACCAGATCTGCACTGGCCCCTGCCGCCAGACGCAATTCTGCGCCCAGCTTTTCAGCCAACAGCGCCAGTGTTGGCTGCTCGCTCATGTTAAAGCTCCAAACGCTAACTGAAACGGCTTACTTTGCCGCGTTCAGGCGTTTTACCAACTCTTCGGTAAGGTTGGCATTGGTACCGGCGTAAACCGCAGCGGTGGCATCCAGAACCAGGTCCAGCTTGCGCTCTTTGATCAGCTCTTCCAGAACGGCCTTGGCCTTCGGCAGCTGGTCTTTCTGGAGGTCCTGAACAGCCTGGCCTTCCATTGCACGCAATTTTTTAACCGCGGTTTCAAAATCGGAGCGCTTGAAGTTCATCTTGCGCTGATGCTCGGCCTTTTTCTCTTCAGACCAGGTAACGCCGTTTTTCTGGGCATCTTCTGCCATTTTCTGCACTTCAGAGCGGATACTCTCTGCACTGTTCTGCAGCTGCGAGTATTCGGAACTGGTTTTCAGGGCGTTAATTTTGGACGAGGCCTTCTCAGTGCTCATGATCGCAGCCTGAATATTAACCACCGCGACTTTGGTTTGCGCTACCGCCGCACCGGTGAACAACAGGCCCGCCAGCAGAATTGCACTTGCTTTTACAAATTTGAACACGTTTATTCTCCGTATCTCTGTCCATTTCCCGCACTAACCAGAGCGCGGATTATTATCAATTTCTCTACCCGTTTCCCGGGGCTGCAACCCTATCGAGAATTGGCGCTAGTTTCCATGAGTTTGTCTCGTCCGGATGAGCGGCTTACCCACCCGGGAAAATCACATAGGAACTAATTCGCGATTAGAAGCTGTTGCCCAGAGAGAACTGGAATACTTCGATTTCATCATCCTCGTTCTGCTCCAGCGCTTTGGACAGGCTGAAGGTCAGAGGACCAAAGCCGGTAATCCAGGTCAGGCCCACACCCGCTGAAACATTGAGGTATTTGGCGTCAATATCGTAACAGTTGAGCTGGGTAACGCCACAGTTGGAGCTGAATACATTACCGGCATCGATAAAGAACGCAGACTGCATGGAGCGCTGGTCTTTAACAAACGGAATCGGGAAGATGACTTCCGCACTGCCTTCAACCAGGATATTGCCACCAAAAGGATCCGGCCTGCGGCCGGTAGACTGGGTCGCCAGCTCGCCGGTTGCGGTGTTAAGCAGGTAGCAGCGCTTGGTCACGTTGCCCTCGGCATCCACCGCGCAAGCCTCACTCAGGTATGACTCGGCAGGCGTTGAGCGCGGCCCCAGGGAGTTGCGCTCAAAGCCGCGCACGGACCCGAAACCACCGCCGTAGAAGTTCTCAAAAAACGGCAGCTGACCAGTATCACCGTAACCTTCCGCATAACCAAGACGCGTGCGCAGGCGCAAAGTCAGGTCTTTGGTCAGAGGCCGGAAATACTGGGCGGTATAAATAAACTTGTAATATTCGAGGTCACCACCAGGCAGTGCAATCTCCATGGAAGCGCGCTGCGAAGCACCCCGGGTCGCAAGAATACCGCGGTTCAAAGTGGAGCGCGCATAAGAGGTGGTCAAGGACCAGGAATCGAACTCATCCCCGTAGAGATCCACAAAGCCATCGAAGTCAGTGTTCACCAGACCCGGCCCAATGGGCATACTCAGATCCAGGGCAACGCCGTCATCAACTGCCACGCCTAGCTCGTCCAGTACATCCTGACGATCACTCAGATCGATTTCGCCCGTCACATTACTCAGCGGACGCGGCGAAGCCACAATTTCCTGGACAGAGCTGCTGTGGGTGCTCAACTCCAGGTGGTTAAACCCGACATTCAGACCTATCCGAGAGATTTCAGAAATCGGGTAACCGAAGCTGAGACCCGCACCATAGGTGGTGGTGTTATAGCTGGAGAGGTTGATCTCGGAATAATCCCGCTCCTGATAGAACACATTAAATCCACGGCTGACCCCATCCGGCGTAAAGTACGGATCGGTATAGGAGAAGTTCACCACCGACTGGTACCTGGAGGTATTCACTGCAAAACCAACGGATTTACCGGTACCCAGCCAGTTGTTCTCCTGAACATTGGCGCCCAGCACCAGGCCACTGCCCTGCGCATAACCCACAGTGCCGCCGATAGTACCGGACGGCTGCTCTTCTACGGTGTACTCCACATCGATCTGGTCAGAAGTACCGGGAACCTCGGTGGTTTCCACCTGGACTTCCTTGAAGTAGCCCAAGCGCTCAAGACGCACCTTGGACTGTTCGATACGGGCGGAGGACGCCGATGCAGATTCCATCTGGCGCATTTCGCGGCGCAGCACATCATCGGATGTTCGCGTGTTGCCGCGGAAATTGATCCGTCGTACATAGGCGCGTTTACCCGGATCAATAAAGAAAGTCACCTTTACGGTTTTGTCTTCCTCATTCGCTTCCGGCATGCCATTGACTTCGGCAAAGGTATAACCCTCATTACCAAGACGCTTGGTAATGTAATCGGAAGTCGTGGTCATCAGTACCTGGGAAAAGGTCTGCCCTTTGCGTACCAGCAGCAAGCGGCGGATTTCCTCTTCGGACACGACCGGATCACCGGCAAGCTCCACATCGGAAACCGTGTACACATCGCCTTCCGTGATGTTGACGGTAATGAATACACTCTGCTTGTCCGGGCTCAATGACACCTGGGTGGAGTCGATCTTGAACTCCAGGTAGCCGCGATCGAGATAGTAGGACTCGAGTCGCTCCAGGTCGCCGGTCAGCTTTTCACGGGAGTATTTGTCGTCACTGTTCAGCCAAGATAACCAGCCGGTGGTCTGGAGTTCGAAAATCTCCGCCAGCTCATCATCGGAAAATGCGCGGTTGCCGACAACATTAATATGCTTGATGGCGGCAACGGAACCTTCATCCACCACAACCTTCAGTTCAACCTGATTACGCGGCAGCTCTTTGACTTCAGTTTTTACACTGGCGCCGTAGCGGCCCTGCGCTACGTACTGGCGCTGCAGTTCCTGGGCCAACCCCTCGAGGGTCGCGCGCTTGAAAATCTGGCCTTCCGCGAGGCCATTGTCGTTCATGCCCTTGAGCAGATCTTCGGTCTTGATCGCCTTGTTACCGGTGATTTCGATTTTTGAAATCGCCGGACGTTCACGCACGGTAATTACCAATACGCCACTTTCGCGGCCTATCTGGATATCCTGAAAGTATCCAGTACGGAACAGTGCGCGGGTTGCGCTCTGGATATCCAGGCTTTCGATCTGGTCACCCACCCGTACAGGCAGTGCGGCAAAAACTGAACCGGCAGAAACCCGCTGCAGGCCCTCAACGCGAATATCGTTGACCACAAACGACTGGGCATAGGCAGCAACTGGCAATGCCAAGCCAAGCGAAGCCGCTTTCAGGAAATTCTTCATCTACTAATTCCGAGTTGTTATTCGCAATTCCAGCCGGGCCTGATTGCCCGTTCATATTCCACCCCACCTACGGGAGGTAGAACCCTATAGACGCAGGATGTCGTTGTACAACGCCAGCGCCATGATGCCGAGCACCATCGCCATACCCACCTGCAGTCCAATCACCTGCACTCTCTCCGATACTGGAGAGCCCTTTATGGCCTCAATACCGTAGTAAAGGAGATGCCCACCGTCGAGAACCGGGATAGGCAGCAGGTTCAACACACCGAGACTGATACTCAGCAGCGCCAACAGTGACAGGAAAGACTGCCAACCTGCATCCGCCGAAGTGCCGGCCACTTTAGCAATGGTGATTGGGCCGCTCAAGTTACGGGTAGAGAGCTGCCCGAACAGTAATTTTTTCAGGCTTTCAAGCGTAAAGACCGTCTTGCCCCAGGTTTCCTCAAGCCCTTTATTCAGTGCGCCGAGTACACTGTAGTGATAGCGGCGCACCTTGTCTTCGGGCCAGGAAGCCGCCACCGGCAATACACCAATGCGCCCTATGGTCTCGCCGCTGTCCAGCTTCACTGCATCGGGGGTAATCGACACCCGTTGCTCCGCACCATCACGCATTACGACGACTTCCACCGCCTGCTCCGGGTGCGCCTTGATATAGTCCGTCCACGCATCCCAGCTATCGAAACTGCGCCCATCGCTACCGACCACTTCGTCGCCGGCCTGCAGACCGCCACGCTCGGCGGGGGTGTCGGGGTTTACCCGCGCAAGCTTCATACTCACCGAGGGTATCCAGAGCTTTAGGCCAATCTCTTCCAGGGGGTCCGGCACTTCCCGCCCGGCCAGCCAGCGCTCGATATCTGCGTACATGTGATACTCGAGGGACGAGTCCGGGTAGCGCACCGAGAACTTGATATCCCCGGAGTCCCCCAGTCGATTGGCCAGCTGCCAGTTCAGCGCCTGCCAGGTCGGCGTGGGCTGGTCGTCAATGGCAAGGATTTCCTGGCCGGATTCAAGACCGGCCACAGCCGCCAGGCTGCCCGGCTCCACCGAGTCCACAATTGGCACGGGGCCCGAGGTGCCACCGAGGAAAACACCCCAGAACAGCACGATCGCCAGCAAAAAGTTGGCAACCGGGCCTGCGGCGGCAATCGCCATCCGTTTCCAGACGCTCTTGCGGTTAAACGCCTGGTCCAACTCCTCTGGCGCCACTGTACCTTCGCGCTCATCGAGCATTTTTACATAGCCACCGAGCGGGATCGCGGCAATGGTGAACTCAGTACCGTGACGGTCGTACCGGGACACCAGACGGCGACCGAAACCGACGGAGAAGCGCAGCACCTTGACCCCGCACCAGCGCGCCACAATAAAGTGGCCAAACTCGTGAAAGCTCACCAGCACACCGAGGGCAATCAGGGCCCAGACTGCAGTCTGTAAAAAATCTAGCATGGGGTCAGTTTACATTGATCTCGATTGCGGGCACGGCATGCCCTTGTGGGTGCCGTACAGCTCTTCCAACACTTCACAGGCCCGCTCACGAGCGATCCGGTCAGCGAGTTCGACTGCATCCAGGTCTGTCAGTTCAACCACCGGGGTGGTTTTCATGACCTTTTCGATCACCCGGGCAATCCCCGGGAAAGGCAAATCGCCGCCGAGAAAGGCGTCGACGGCGATCTCATTGGCAGCATTCAGAACCGTGGGGGCACTGCCGCCGGCTTCCATCGCTTCCCGCGCCAGTCGCAGACAGGGAAAACGCGCCTCGTCCGGCGCCTCAAAGTCGAGCCGCCCTTGGGTAATCAGATCCAGCGCCGAAACCCCGCTGTCGATGCGCTCCGGGAATGCCAGGGCATGGGCAATCGGAGTACGCATATCCGGGTTACCCATCTGCGCCAACAGGGAGCCATCACGATACTGCACCATGGAATGGACGATACTCTGGGGATGCACCACCACCTGGATATCCGCCGGGGTGGCGTGAAAAAGATAGCAGGCCTCGATGAATTCGAGCCCCTTGTTCATCATTGTCGCGGAATCTACGGAGATTTTGCGCCCCATAGACCAGTTGGGATGATTGCACGCCTCATCCGGAGTCACATTATCGAGCGCCTCGAGCGCAGTGGTGCGGAAAGGCCCGCCGGAACCGGTCAGAAGAATACGCTCAACACCCGCCTGCCGCAGGTCATCACACGGATACGGCAGGCACTGGAATATGGCATTGTGCTCACTGTCGATGGGAAGTAGCTGTGCGTCACTTCCCGCCAGCGCCGCCATAAACAGCGGCCCGGCCATCACCAGGGATTCCTTGTTGGCCAGCAGCACCTTTTTGCCGGCTCGCACCGCGGCGAGGGTCGGTTGTAGTCCCGCCGCACCCACGATAGCGGCCATTACCACGGCCACCTCCGTGTCAGACGCCACCCGGCACAGGGCATCCACTCCCCACAGTACCTCGGTGGGCAAATCTTCGTTGCGCAACGCCAGCTGCAACTGCTGCGCCTTCTGCTCATCCAGCACCACCGCATAGCGCGGTGCGTACTTTCGG
Organism: Microbulbifer mangrovi; assembly: GCF_002009015.1. GTDB lineage: Bacteria > Pseudomonadota > Gammaproteobacteria > Pseudomonadales > Cellvibrionaceae > Microbulbifer > Microbulbifer mangrovi. Next base: position 28,364 of record NZ_LZDE01000321.1, read on the forward strand.
CACTGCTGCGCCAGTTCCTCGACCCGATCACGTGCGGTAAGGGCAAACACCGAGTACTTGTCAGGGTGACGCGCAAGTACATCCAGCGTGCTGACGCCAATGGAGCCGGTGGACCCGAGTACACAGACGGGTTGTGGGATCGTGGAATGCATGGAAACGAACTACCTCAGGGCCCCGATAGCGAATCGGACAGATCCGGTCGCGGGGCCAATTTTCGTCGACGGTGCAATGGCGGGGACAATCACAAACAAAATATGCGCTAAGCCTGAATAGGGTTACAGATATTTTGGCAATTCGCTGGCAAGCGCCGCCATGGTGAATACTGGCAGCGCTGCCGTGAGGCTGTCGAGCCGGTCAAGAATACCGCCGTGCCCTGGCAGGATACGACTGCTGTCCTTAATACCGCGATGACGCTTGAACATACTTTCGACCAGGTCGCCAATCACAGAAGCCAGCGCCGTCACGAGCACGCCAAAAGTAAACAATATGGTGTTTTTGGTCGGCAGATCGAAGGCGAAAGAGACTGCCAAGGCCAGTACCAGACAGGCCGCCAGCCCCCCGAAGAAACCTTCCCAGGATTTGCCGGGGCTCACCTCGCGTGCCAGCTTATGCTTGCCGAATTTGCGGCCCACGAAATAGGCGCCCACATCGGCAGCAACCACAACAGCCACTACGAACAGCACCAGCCAGGCACCGTGTTCCTGCCCCTGCAGAATGACCACAGACAGCCAGGCCGGAACCAGCACAACAAGCCCGATCAGGCCGCGGGCCCAGCGATTACCCCATAACATGGCACTGGCCGGATATCCCTGCACCCACAAAAATGCCAGCGCCCACCAACCGCAGGCTACCGCCAGAATCTGGCGAGCGCGATCCGTGTCAGGATTGGAGAAATCAAAATTGAAAACATAGCGCGCGGTAGCAACCAGTGCCGCACCCAACGCTGCCAGGAATACAAACCGCAATGCGCGATTCAGGTTAGAGAGGTTGGCCCACTCCCAACCGCCCAGCACGATGATCGCGCCAACGGCAAGGGAAAACCATTGCAGAGGCACCCAGAAGAGCAGCCCGAGGAAAAAAGCGACCAACACCAGCGCGGTAATTATTCGTTGTTTTAGCACCGTTAAACCCTTGATCTATTTATTCTGGTGGCTGGCTGGGTACGGCACCCAGTCATCCAGCGCACATTCCAATTTTCTGCCTTGGCCTCAGGCGTGCGCTTCCAGGCCACCGTCACTCCGGCCGCCGTAACGGCGATCCCGCCGGCGGTATGCGTCCAGAGCGCTATCCAGCTCCTCAACGCCGAAATCAGGCCACAGCGTTTCCGTGAAATAGAACTCACTGTACGCAGCCTGCCAGAGAATGAAATTACTGATTCGCTGTTCACCGCTGGACCGGATCAACAGATCCACCGGCGGCAGGTCCGCCAACTGTACACGCTCGCCCAGCGCCGCATCGTCAATCGACTCCGGGGAACGCTCACCACGCGCCACCTCTTCCGCCAACGAACGGGCTGCTTGCGCGATGTCCCACTGGCCACCGTAGTCTGCAGCGATCACCAGGGTGCCTTTACTGCCCTCCCGGGTCAGCGCTTCAGCCTCGGCAATAGCCCGTTGCAGGCGCGGGGAAAACCGGTCGCGACGCCCGATAACCCGCAATCGCACACCCTGTTCCTGCATTTTGCGCGCCTCTCGACGCAGATAGGAGTGGAACAGGGTCATCAGCAGCTCCACCTCTTTGGGCGGGCGCTGCCAGTTCTCACTGGAGAAGGCGAACAGCGTGAGCACCTCGATATCGCGCGCCTGGCAGGCCTCGATCAGATCGCGAATCCGCTCGACACCCGCTTTATGTCCGGCGGATGGGGACAGACCCCTCTGGGCCGCCCAACGACCGTTGCCATCCATAATGATGGCTACGTGCCGCGGCCCCAACTGTTCGTGCGCTGCCACACCGGTACCGCCAGTAGACATCAGATTTCCATCAGGTCTTTTTCTTTCGCTGCCAGCGCCTTTTCAACCTCGGCAACGTATTTGTCGGTCAGTTTCTGGATCTCATCCGCTGCGCGGCGCTCATCGTCTTCGGAAATCTCCTTGTCCTTGACCAGCGCCTTCACTTCCGCCAGCGCGTCGCGACGGTTGTTGCGGATGGATACCCGCGCGCTTTCCGCTTCGCCCTTGGCCTGCTTGATGAAGTTTTTACGGGTTTCCTCGGTGAGCATCGGCATGGGAATGCGGATCACGGCACCAGCAGTGCTCGGATTGAGGCCGAGGTCAGACTTCATGATGGCCTTTTCAATCTCGGGCACCAGGTTTTTTTCCCAAGGTGTCACAGACAGGGTGCGCGCGTCTTCCACGGTGACGTTGGCCACCTGGGACAGCGGGGTATCAGAGCCGTAGTAGGACACCTGTATACCATCGAGGATGCTGGGGTGCGCACGGCCGGTACGAATCTTGTTGAAGTTGCTGCCCAGGGCCTCCAGGGCTTTCTTCATGCGCCCTTCTGCTTCTTTCTTGATATCTTCAATCACTGATTCACGTCCTCTTCAATAAGTGTGCCCTCTTCACCGCCGACAACGATATTCAGCAGTGCGCCGGTCTTATCCATGCGGAATACCCGCACTGGCATGTTGTGTTCGCGGCAGAGGCAAATTGCAGTTAAATCCATAACCCCGAGCTTTTTGTCGAGCACCGCATCATAGGTGAGGCGGTCGTAACGGGTCGCATCGGGCACCAGTACCGGGTCAGCGGAGTACACGCCGTCGACTTTGGTGGCCTTGAGTACCATTTCCGCTTCTATTTCGATACCGCGCAGGCAGGCTGCGGAGTCAGTGGTAAAAAACGGATTGCCGGTACCGGCGGCAAAAATCAGAACCTCACCCCGCTCGAGATAGCGAATGGCCGCGCGGCGATCGTAGTGATCCACGATTCCGCTCATCTGGATCGCCGACATCACGCGGGATGAAATATTCGAACGCTCCAGCGCGTCACGCAGAGCGAGGGCGTTCATTACCGTGGCCAGCATACCCATATGGTCGCCGGTCACACGGTCGAGACCGGCCGCATTCAGGGCCGCACCGCGAAACAGGTTGCCACCGCCGACAACCAGGCCAACCTGAACACCGATGCCGACCAACTGGCCAATTTCCAGTGCCATCTTGTCCAGCACCTTGGGGCTGATACCAAACCCCTGCTCGCCCATCAGCTCTTCTCCGCTGAGCTTTAACAGGATTCGCTTGTACTTGCGGTCTTTAATACCTGGCATCCATTGTTCCTCAACTGTCACGGGCTAAATTCTGTGTTGAGACGCAACCGACATTCCGTCGAGCGCCCGCCGAACATTACAACAAATTCGGCGCTTTACCTATGGCCCTGCCCTTCCGGCAGGCCCTCAAACTCTATATTGGGCTCTGCAGAGCGCCCAACTGTTCAGATTCTGAACACAAATTGCAGTAGGCCAGATACTACAGCGGGGCGCCCCGGCAGTATTCTGATGAACACACCGGGAGCACCCCGCTGGCGCCAGCGACACGATGGCCGCCGGCAGTCTCAGGCATCAAGAGCTGGATTTTACCTGTGCAGCCACTTCTGCTGCGAAATCCACTTCTTCCTTCTCAATACCTTCACCGACTTCAAAACGCACGAAGCTCACCACGTCCGCACCGGCATCTTTAACCAGCTTGGCAATGGTAACGTCCGGGTTCTTAACGAACGGCTGCTCCACAAGGCTGTTTTCCTTGAGGAATTTCTTGATACGGCCGCCCATCATCTTCTCGACGATTTCGGCAGGCTTGCCTTCCATATCCGGCTGCGCCTTGATGATTTCCTTCTCTTTCTCCAGCACGTCTTCCGGCATATCTTCCGGCTTCACAACCTGCGGGTTAACCGCGGTTACGTGCATGGCCACATCGCGTGCAACCTCAACTTCGCCACCGCTCAGGGCAACAATCGCTGCGATACGGTTGTTGGAGTGTACGTAGGCACCAACTTTGGGCGCCTCAACAACCTGGATGCGACGAACGCCGATGTTTTCACCGATTTTCTGAACCAGCGCTTCACGGGCGTCTTCCAGCTCACCAGCCATCAGAGCAGCAACATCTTCCTGACGATCGGCAAATGCCTTGTCGACAACCTTGGCAACAAACGCCTGGAAGTTGTCATCACGGGCAACAAAGTCGGTCTCGGAGTTCACTTCTACCAGAACACCGTAGCTACCGTCTTCGGCAACTTTAGCGGCAACAACGCCGTCAGCTGCGGTACGGCCGGCTTTCTTGGCCGCCTTCAGGCCAGAGGCCTTACGCAGGTCTTCAATCGCTTTTTCGATATCACCATCGGCCTCGGTCAGTGCTTTTTTGCACTCCATCATCGGCAGGCCGGTACGCTCGCGCAGTTCTTTTACCATTGACGCGGTAATCGCCATGATTCAATCCTCGGGTTCAGATTCAAATTCTTTGATGGATTTGAAAAAAAGGGGCCGGATAATTGGCCCCTTTTCCCTGCAGCGTAACCCATTTGTGTTACACCGCCAGTAGCCTGCGGCTAGGATTCCCTGATCAGGAATCAGCAGCAGCCTGATCGTCGTTCGCTTCTACGTATTCGCTCTGAGCAGCGCCACCAGCTTCAGCAGTGCCCGCTACTACAGCGTCGGCCACTGCAGTGGTGTACAGCTTGATAGCGCGGATGGCGTCATCATTACCGGGGATTACGTAGTCAACACCTTCCGGGCTGCTGTTGGTATCAACGATACCAATTACCGGGATACCCAGCTTGTTCGCTTCCTGGATGGCGATACGCTCGTGCTCAACGTCGATCACGAACAGCGCGTCGGGCAGGCCGCCCATGTCTTTGATACCACCGATGGAGCGCTCGAGCTTCTCCATGGTACGGGTACGCATCAGAGCTTCCTTCTTGGTCAGCTTCTCGAAAGTGCCGTCCAGGGACTGAGCTTCGAGGTCACGGAAACGCTTGATGGAAGCACGGATGGTTTTGTAGTTGGTGAGCATACCACCCAGCCAGCGGTTGCTGACGTAAGGCTGACCTGCACGCTCGGCCTGCTCTTTGATGGACTTCTGCGCAGCGCGCTTGGTACCAACAAACAGAATTTTCTTCTTCTGCGCAGCCATGCCTTTAATGATTTGCAGGGCTTCGTTGAAGGCCGGAACAGTGTGCTCCAGGTTGATGATATGAATCTTGTTGCGGGCACCAAAGATGAATTGACCCATCTTGGGGTTCCAGTAGCGAGTCTGGTGACCAAAGTGGACACCAGCCTGCAGCATATCGCGCATGCTGACTTGCGGCATAATAAACCTCAGTTATCACATGGAATCGGCGAGCTTAAATACGTCGACCGAATCCCGGGTTACATCCTCCATACCCCCCATTCACCAATCCCCACCATCATCAGAAATGACCGTGAAGACACCCAGGCGAATGTGCCGGTAGTATGTGCGGCGTTTGTTCAGAGCAAAGGAAAATCCTCGCCCCGTTGATTGGTTTCACTCCGGGCACCGCCCAAAGCGGCGCGCTTTATACCATATTCCCCCGGGCGCTGGAAGTATGACGGCCGTCAAAATGCGCCCGATACCACCTCTTTACCAGCCTGTAACCGCCCAACCAGCGGAACCGAACAACTGCTTCGAAACTGGAAGCCTTTGCGACTATAACGTCCCTACATCCGCTTGACGCCCGGAACCCGACACGCACAGCTACCACATTAATGCTGCGGCGCTGTAATTCCGCTACAATACCGCGCCGCACAGCACCGCCGACATAATCGGTGCGCAGCAAATGTGCCCATAAATGCTCAGAACTTCCGGGAATATCCATGACCAATGCTGTAAAGACTCCTGAACAGATCGCCAAAATGCGCACTGCCGGCCGCCTGGCTGCAGAGGTGCTGGAAATGATCGGCGAGTATGTGGTCCCCGGGGTCACAACCGAGGAGCTCGACAGACGCTGTCACGAGTACATCGTCGATGTGCAAAAGGCCATTCCCGCCTGCCTCGGATATCGCGGCTTCCCCAAATCCATCTGCACATCGGTCAACGAGGTGATCTGCCACGGCATACCCTCCGAATCCAAGGTGCTCAAGAAAGGCGACATCATTAATATCGACGTAACGGTCATCAAGGATGGCTGGTACGGAGACACCTCCAAGATGTACTTCGTCGGCAAACCCGCTCCTCACGCGGAGCGCCTGGTCAAAGTCACCCAGGAGTGCCTGTACAAGGCGATCGAGATCGTCCGCCCCGGCACTACCCTCGGGGATATCGGCCACGTGATTCAGCAACACGCTGAAAAGAACTACTACTCCGTGGTCAAGGATTTCTGCGGCCACGGCATCGGCGATGTGTTTCACGAAGACCCACAGATACTGCACTACGGCAAACCCGGTACCGGACAGGTGCTGGAAGAAGGTATGACCTTCACCATCGAGCCGATGATCAACGCCGGCAAGCCCGGCAGCAAGGTACTCCGGGACGGCTGGACCGCCGTCACCGTCGACCGCCGCCTGTCCGCCCAATGGGAACACACCATGGCCGTGACTGCAGATGGCGTCGAAATCCTGACCGCGCGCAAGGAAGAGTCGTTTTAAGTCGAGCCTGGACACCGCGCTTACCCCCAGACTCGCACTTGCGATCAGCACAATCGCGTGAACATGGCCTCTAGCGGCCAGGGAAGGAACAACCGGACCGGGCGCACCCCCGGTGCCGAACCGGAATCTATACAGATGAATTCCATGCAGCTGGCCCATATCCCGCACTTTCAGAAGCCCCTATTCTTCTTCGATCAGTCGCGCTTTCGGCGCGACCTGAACGAGGGCGCACGCCCTACACTGGAAATTTTCAAGGACGCTGTGGGCGCTGCCGATACCCATATGGCGCGCCGGTTTCGCGAGGGCGAGGACGTGCGCACCCTGGTCTACGAGCGCGCCCTGTTTGTGGACTGCCTGCTCCACTACGCCTGGCACCAGTTTCAGTGGCCCGACAATATCAGCCTGCTCGCCGTCGGCGGCTACGGCCGGGGCGAATTACACCCCAAGTCAGATATCGACCTGCTGATCCTGAGCGAGGACAAGCCAGACGAAGCGACGGTGGACAATATCGAGCGACTGGTCGCATTCCTGTGGGACCTGAAACTGGATATCGGTCACTCCGTCCGCACTATCGACCACTGCATGGAGATGGCCGCGGAAGACATTACCGTTGCCACCAACCTGCTTGAGTGCCGCACGGTAGTCGGCAATCCGGCCCTGAGCGAAGCCCTGAGCGAGCGCATGACCCCAGAGAAGATCTGGGCCGCAGACGCCTTCTTCAGTGCCAAGTACAACGAACAGCAAGCCCGCCACAGCAAACAGCAGGGCGCCGAATACAATCTGGAACCCAACATCAAAAACGCCCCCGGCGGTCTGCGTGATATCCAGACCATCAACTGGGTCGCCAAGCGTTACTTCCAGGTACGTACCCTCAAGCAACTGCAAGGTAAAGGCTTCTTTACCGAGGAAGAGTTCGCCATTCTGCAATCCGGCGAGGATTTCCTGTGGCGGGTGCGCTATGGCCTGCATTTGCTGGCCGGTCGCCCTGAAGAGCGACTGCTATTCGATTACCAGCGCGAGCTGGCACGGGAATTCGGCTACAAAGACAACGACACCCACCTGGCTGTCGAGCAGTTCATGCACACCTATTACCGGATCGTGATGGCGCTGCGCGAGCTGAACGATGTACTGCTGCAGTTCCTGGATGAAGTGATCCTGCAGCGGGGCAAGCATCTGCCGGTTACCCCCATCAATGAACGCTTCCAGCTGCGCGGCAACACCATCGAGGCCGCGGTCACCCGCACCTTTATCGAACATCCGCCCGCGCTGCTGGAAATCTTTGTGCTGATGGCCAACAACCCGGAAATTCATGGGGTCCGGGCCTCCACCATCCGCCTGATCCGCGAGCACCGCCACCTGATCGACGATGAGTTTCGCGCGGACCCAACTAACACCCGCCTGTTCATGCAGCTGCTGCGCAGCCCCCGCGGACTTTCCACCCAGCTCACCCGGATGACTCGCTACGGCATTCTCGGCCGCTATTTGCCCGAGTTCGGCCGTGTCACCGGGCAGATGCAGCACGACCTGTTCCACATCTACACCGTGGACGCCCACACCCTGCAGGTGGTTCGCAATATGCGCAGCTTCCGCGGCGAAGACGCGTGGGAGAAGTTCCCGCTCGCTGCCGAGATACTGTCGCGCATGCGCAAACCGGAATTGCTGTATATCGGCGGCCTGTATCACGATATTGCCAAGGGTCGCGGTGGCGATCACTCCAAACTCGGGGTAGCGGATGCGGATACATTCTGTCGTCGCCACGGTCTCTCTGCCCGGGATCGCCGGCTGGTGTGCTGGCTGGTGGAAAAACACCTGCTGATGAGTGCGGTATCGCAAAAACAGGATATTTCCGATCCGGAAGTGGTACACGCATTCGCCGCTGAAGTAGGCGACCGCGAACACCTGGATTACCTGTACGCACTGACCGTGGCGGACATCAACGCCACCAACCCGGATCTGTGGAACAGCTGGCGCGCCAGCCTGATGCGCCAGCTCTACCAGCATACCCAGCGCGCCCTGCGCCGGGGACTGGAGAACCCCATCGATCGCGACGAAATCTACGAGGAAACCCAGGCTCAGGCGCGCAATATGCTGCGCGCCATGGGACTGCCGAGCAATGCGGTGGAAGACATCTGGTCGGAAATGGGTGAGGACTACTTTGTGCGCGAGAGCGCCGACAGCATCACCTGGCACACCGCCGCCATTTACCAACTGCAGAAGGACCCGGAACGGGACGCCGACAGCGATACCGTGGTACTCACCCGCAACTCCGGCCCCGGCGAACACGACGGCGCTACCGAAGTCTTCATTTACACCCCGGATCGCCCCAATGTATTCGCCGCGGTGGTGACCGGCCTCGACATGCTCAACCTGAACATCCACGACGCACGCCTGTACAGCTCTGCCGGCGGCTACACCCTGGATACCTTTTATGTGCTGGACGAGTCCGGCCAACCACTGCTGGATGAGCCCCATCGCCTGGAACAGATCCGCAACACCCTGCAGCAGGAACTGAAACTGGTGGAGGACTACTCCAAGGTGATCCAGCGCCGCACGCCGCGCCGCCTGAAGATGTTCCACCTGCCCAGCCAGGCCCACATCTCCACCGAACCGGAAGACACCTACAGCACTCTGGAAATCACCAGTGCTGACAGGCCAGGCCTGCTGGCCCGCATCGCACGTATCTTCATTACTCACGATCTGCGCCTGCACAACGCCAAGATCTCCACGCTGGGCGAGCGCGTCGAGGATATTTTTCATATCACCGACGCCGACGACAAACCGTTGGACGACGAGCAACTGATCGAAACATTGGAACAGGCCATCTGCCAGGAGCTGGACGCCCATCAGGCGACGCTGCCTCCGCAGCCATAACCGGGTAACGGCACCAGACTCCCAGAATAAACAGCCAGGCAAACAGAGCAATCATGAACCCCAACTTGCAACAGCTGCAGCCCTACCCTTTCGCCAAGCTCGCCAAACTGAAAGCGGGCGTGGAAGCGCCCGCGGACCTCGCGCATATTGCGCTGTCGATCGGCGAACCCAAACATACTCCACCGGCGTTTGTTCGGGACGAACTGATCGACAACCTCGACAAACTGGCCGCTTATCCGGTAACCAAAGGTCTGGATCCGCTGCGCGAAACCATCGCCCGCTGGCTGTGCGAGCGTTTCCAGCTGGACACCGTGAACGCAGACACTCAGGTGATCCCGGTGAACGGTACCCGCGAGGCGCTGTTCGCCTTCGCCCAGGCTGTGGTATCCCCCGGATCCAAGGTCCTGATGCCCAATCCCTTCTACCAGATATACGAAGGGGCAGCCTTCCTCGCTGGTGCCCATCCCCACTTTATCAATTGCCGGGTCGAAACCGGGTTCAAGCCGGACTTCAACGCAGTTCCCGATTCCGTGTGGCAGCAGTGCGACCTGCTCTACCTGTGCACTCCGGGCAACCCTACGGGTGCGTTGCTGGATATCGAAGATCTCAAAAAGCTGATTGCACTGGCGGACCAGTACGACTTCACTATTGCTTCCGACGAGTGCTATTCCGAGCTGTACTTTGACGAAGACAATCCGCCAGTGGGCCTGCTGCAGGCGTGCGCAGAACTCGGGCGCAGTGATTACCGCCGCTGCGTGGTGTTCCACAGCCTGTCGAAGCGCTCCAACCTGCCCGGTCTGCGCTCCGGGTTTGTCGCCGGCGACGGGGATATCCTGGAGAAATTCCTGCTCTACCGCACCTACCACGGCTGCGCCATGCCTGTCCCAACCCAGTACGCCTCTATCGCTGCCTGGCAGGATGAGCAGCACGTTAAAGAAAACCGCGCGCTGTACCGGCAGAAGTTCGATGCCGTACTGGAAATTCTCGACGGCTGCCTGGACGTACAGAAACCGGAGGCCAGCTTCTACCTTTGGCCGCGGGTTGGAGACGGCGAAACCTTCGCTCGCGAGCTGTTCCGCCAGCAGCATATCACCGTGCTTCCCGGCGCCTACCTGGCCCGCGAAGCCAACGGCGTCAATCCGGGTGCGGAATATGTTCGTATGGCCCTGGTCGCCACCCTCGATGAATGCATTGAAGGGGCAAAACGCATCAAGCAGTTCTGCCGATAAGCGCATCCCGTAAACGAATCAACAATGACCGCAAAGAATTTATTGAAAAAAGAACGCGTGGACTACGTGCTCAACCGACTGGAAGAGCTCTACCCGGAAACGCCCGTCCCGCTGGATCACTTTGATGCCTATTCCCTGCTGGTGGCGGTACTGCTGTCGGCGCAGTGCACCGATGAGCGCGTGAACCAGATAACGCCCGGGCTTTGGGCACTGGCAGGCAATCCGTACGATATGGCGAAAGTCCCCGTGGAAAAGATCCGCGAGGTTATTCGCCCCTGCGGACTGTCTCCACAAAAATCGAAAGCAATTCAGAAACTCTCGGAAATCCTGGTCAACGAATACCACGGCCAGGTACCGGAAAATATGGCAGCCCTGGAAACCCTGCCGGGCGTCGGCCACAAAACCGCGAGCGTGGTGATGGCACAGGCCTTCGGCCACCCTGCTTTCCCGGTGGACACTCACATCCACCGCCTGGCCCAGCGCTGGGGACTCACCTCGGGTAAAAACGTGGTGCAGACAGAAAAAGACCTGAAACGCCTGTTCCCCAAAGAAAAGTGGAACAAGTTGCACCTGCAGATCATTTTCTACGGCCGGGAGTTCTGCTCTGCCCGCGGCTGCGATGGCACAGTGTGCGAGATCTGTACTACCTGCTACCCCGCACGCAAACACCCCAAAAAAATCAACAAGGCCTGACTCCGCTATCAGGACGTCGAGTACAGATACAGGAAATTCCATGATTACCATTTACGGCATCAAGAATTGCGACACCGTAAAAAAGGCTCGCAAGTGGCTCGAGCAAAACAATGTGGAGTACCGTTTTCACGACTTCCGCGAAGACGGCATGGGCGATGTTCCCCTGCCCCAATGGCTGCGGGAGTTCGGCTGGGAGCAGGTATTGAACCGACGCTCTACCAGCTGGCGCGCACTGAGCGACGCGCAAAAGTCAGAAATGGATAACGCCAGTGCCGAATCGCTGGCCAGCGAAACCCCCACCCTTATCAAGCGTCCGGTAATGACCAAAGGCGACGACACCCTGTTTGGCTTCAAAGCCGACAGCTACGCCAGCTTCGTCAAGTAACACATGCGCAGCAAGCGAGTTACCGCACACTAAACCACTTGAAAAAATTCAGACTCAGGAAAAGGAAACCATCATGAGCAATGTATACAGCATCGGCTTCGGCGTCGGCACCTGCAACAGCAAGGGCGAATGGCTCGAAGTCTACTTCCCGCAACCCCTGCTGAATCCGGCGGACGAAGTTGCCAGCGCGGTGACCAGCACTCTGAACATTGACGGCGGCAATGTCGCTGTCGCACTGGAGCAAGCGCAGCTGCAACCGCTTGCAGACCAGCTGGAAAGCGCCGGCGCCAACGAGCAAGCAGAGATTCTGCGCCAGTTTACCGGCAGCCAGCGCCCGCTGGTGGCCGTGGTCCTGCACAGTGACGACGCGCCGCAGTCTGTTCCGGAGGCCTACCTGAAACTGCACCTGCTGTCCCACCGCCTGGTGAAACCGCACGGCACCAAACTGGACGGCATTTTTGGCCAGCTGGCAAACGTTGCCTGGACCAACCAGGGCGCCATCGATCTCGAGGAACTGCCCCAGCGCCAGCTGGAAGCGCGTCTGAAAGGCGAGCTGCTGGAAGTTTCCTGCGTAGACAAATTTCCCAAGATGACCAATTACGTGGTACCGAAAGGCGTGCGTATTGCGCACACCGCCCGTGTGCGTCTCGGCGCCTACCTGGGCGAAGGTACCACCATCATGCATGAAGGCTTCGTAAACTTTAATGCGGGCACCGAAGGCCCGGGCATGATCGAAGGCCGTATTTCTGCGGGTGTATTCGTTGGCGCTGGCTCTGACCTGGGCGGCGGTAGCTCTACCATGGGCACCCTGTCCGGTGGTGGCAACATCGTGATCGCGCTCGGCGACGGCTGTCTGCTGGGGGCAAACTCCGGTACCGGCATCCCTCTGGGTGACCGCTGCACTGTGGAATCCGGCCTGTACATCACCGCGGGCACCAAGGTTGCCGTGCTGGATGACAAGGGCGAAGTGGCTGAGTCCGTCAAAGCCCGCGACCTCGCGAACAAATCCGACCTACTGTTCCGTCGCAACTCCAGCACCGGTGCGGTTGAGTGTTTGACCAACAAAAGTGCAGTTGAGCTGAATGCGGAACTGCATAGCAACTAATGTTGCGAGTAGCTACCGGGTCCACCTGATCGTATCCCGGTGGCGGCAAAGCACCTGGTGGAATATTTCGGAATCGCTGTATATACATCCCTGTACGCTCCGGCGGTGCCATCCCTGGCACCGACGGTTCCGAAATATTCCACCAGGTACTTTGCCTTCAACCATATTCATGTGCTTCGCCCGGAGTAATGGGTAACTCCATCTAGCTCCGATGAAACTCTGTACGTAGATACGAAGGTCCGGCTGGCGGGGACTCCTTGCGAGACCTTCCGCGAGAGGGACCT
>NZ_LZDE01000322.1 GCF_002009015.1 Microbulbifer mangrovi
TCTACCAACTGAGCTAACCACCCCGCGTCAGGAGCTGCGTATAGTAATGATATTTTTTTGGGCGTCAACGCTTTTTGGAAATTTTTTTGTGATTCAATGAGTTAAGCGCGATGGCGGGCAATTGCAGGCGGCGGCTGAAGCACCGCAGAGGTATGTAGTGGCGTCGCCTCACTGTTATAATTCGGCCACTTTTGACTGGAGAGAATCCGTGCTGATCAAGTTCCAAAGGACGTTGCTCATTGCCATGCTGACCCTGCTGGCTGCACTGGTCATGCCCGTTTCTGCAGTTCGCGCTTCGGTGGAGGTGGAACCGCTTTCCACGCCGGAGCTGCAGGCGCGCTATCAGGTACTGATTGAGGAGATGCGCTGCCCCAAGTGCCAGAACCAGAATCTGGCTGGCTCCGACTCCATGGTGGCTACGGATTTGCGTCGCGAGATTCGCCGCCTGCTGGAAGAGGGATTCAGTGACCAGGAAATCAATGAATACATGGTTGCCCGCTACGGTGACTTTGTTTTGTATCGCCCCCCGTTGCAGCGCAACACCATGGCATTGTGGCTTGCGCCGGGCATTTTTGCGGCGCTGGGGCTGCTGACCCTGATCGTGATCGTGGTCCGCTCGCGCGGTGGACGCGGCGGCCGACAGAATGATGAATCTGATGAATTGAGCGTGGAAGAGCAGCAGCGTCTCGCGCGGCTGTTGAACACGGGTGAACAGGGCGGAAGCAAAACCAATGACTGATCTCTGGCTGATACTGGCGCTGCTGTTGCTGCCGCTCGCGTGTTTCATTGCGTGGCCGCTGTTGCGCGGAAATGGCAAGGTGGCGTCTGCGCCGTCGGATGATGTGGATGCCAGCACCCAGGCGGCACTATACCGGGAGCACCTGGCCGAGCTGGAGGCGTCTCGCGCCAGCGGCGCGGTGGATGAAGCCCAGTACCAATCCTTGAAAAATGAACTGGCGCGTAAGCTGCTGGCTGAGGAGGGGGGATCCTACCGGGTTTCCCAGGCGCGCAAAGGCGGGCGGGGGCTCTTGTTTGTGCTCGCGTTTGCACTGCCGTTCACAGCGGTGGGGCTGTATTTTTACTGGGGCGCTCATCAGGACCTGTCCCTGCACCGGGATCTGGTGGCGAGCCAGTCCGGTGAAACAGACATGGTGGCCGAGGCCCGCATTACGCAGCAGTTGAAAGCGCGTGTTCAGTCGCACCCGGAGGATATTTCCAGCCGCTATGTGCTGGCTCAGCGTTTGCTCGTAAGTAACGACCTGCAGGGCGCGATTGCGCAATATCGCTATATTGTCGCCCATGAGCCCGACGCGGCGAATATCCGGGCGGAGCTGGCTCAGGCACTGTTCTTTGGCAATGGATCAAAGATGTCGCCGGAGGTCCTGCACGAAGTGGATCAGGTGCTGGCGATCCAGCCCAACAACACAACTGCTCTCGGCTTGGCGGGGATCGCGGCGTTTGATCGCGAGGATTATGCGGGTGCCAGGGATTTCTGGCAGCGCGCACAGGCGCAGATGACCCCGGGGTCCAGTGCTGCCCAGGCGCTGGCCGCCGGTGTTGCGCGGGCGGAAAAGGCGATTGCTGACGCTGGTGGTCAGGTGGCGGTCAATGAAGCGCCGCAGGCCGGCTCCCCGGAGAGCGCGAAGGGCTCAGAGGGGGGCGCCAATCGAATTGCGCTAAAGGTTACCCTGCCGGATAACATTCAGTCCTCCCCGGATACCCCGGTGTTTGTTTACGCGCGCACCGCCGATAGCCCCATGCCGGTGGCGATTGTCCGGCTCACGGCAGCGGATCTGCCGGCGGACGTGGTGCTCGACGAGTCCCGCGCAATGATGCCCGGCCGCAGTCTCAAGACGGTGGACGAGGTAGAGCTGGTTGCGCGACTGGCGATCAATGGCAATGCCCGCCCGGCACCCGGGGATTGGCAGGGCGAGATTAAAGGCCTGACCCGTGCCGACTGGGGCAAGTCCATCCATATCTCGATCAACGAGAAAATCTGACCTCATCCGGTATCCAAATAGCGCCATGCCCCCTCACGGTGAAAGTGGGTGGGGCAGTCAAAAATAGCGCTGAAACCGCGCCCGCAGCCATGTACAATCGGCGGTTTGCAAAGACAAATCGGCGATTTGGCTGCCCGGCGGCCGGATCCCTCCTGTGATTACAACGAAGAGCGTTCGGCGGCGGCAACTGTGACCGTACGGACGCCGGGTATTACCGAGTTTCAAGACCATGCGTTTGAAGTGCATCAAGCTGGCCGGGTTCAAGTCCTTCGTCGATCCGACCACCGTTTACTTCCCTTCCAACCTCAGCGCCGTGGTCGGCCCCAACGGTTGTGGCAAGTCAAATACCATCGACGCCGTGCGCTGGGTAATGGGGGAATCCTCCGCGAAAAATCTTCGCGGTGACTCCATGACCGACGTCATCTTCAATGGCTCCAGCGGCCGCAAGCCGGTGGGTCAGGCCTCCATCGAACTGGTGTTCGACAATTCCGCCGGCAAGCTGACCGGTGAGTACGCGGCGTTCAGCGAAATCTCTGTTAAGCGCAAGGTGACCCGAGACGGGCAGAACAACTATTACCTGAACGGTGAAAAGTGCCGCCGGCGTGACGTGACCGACCTGTTTCTGGGTACCGGTCTCGGCCCGCGCAGTTACGCGATCATCGAACAGGGCATGATCTCCAAGCTGATCGAGGCCAAGCCGGAAGAGCTGCGGGTATTTATCGAAGAAGCGGCGGGTATCTCCAAGTACAAGGAGCGCCGCCGCGATACTGAGAACCGCATGCGCCGCACCAATGAGAACCTGGAGCGTCTTACCGATATCCGCGATGAGCTGGATCGCCAGCTGTCCCGCCTCGAACGGCAATCTGCAGCAGCGGAAAAATACAGCCGCTTCAAGGAAGAGGAGCGCACCCACAAGGCACACCTGCAAGCCCTCAAGTACAAAGACCTGGACGATCAGGCTAAATCCAAGCAGCAACAAATCGGCGAGCTGGAGCTAACCGTAGAGGAACTGGTCACTCGCCAGGTGAGCTGTGACACCGGTATTGAAGAGCAGCGCGTCGCTTACCACGATCTGTCCGATGCCTTTAATGAGGTGCAGGGCCGTTTTTACTCGGTGGGTGCGGATATTGCGCGTCTGGAGCAGAGTATTTCCCATGCACGCGAGCGCAATGCCCAGCTGCAGAGCGATTTCTCCCGCACCGAACAGGAATACAGTGAATCCCAATCGCTGCTCGCGGCGGATCAGGAAAAGGCAGTCGAGTTTGACGCTGAGCTCGAAGTCATCGTCCCTGACCTGGAAATGGTACAGGCAGCAGAAGAAGAGTCTGCACAGGCATTGCTGACCGCTGAAGATCAGATGCGCGATTGGCAGAACGAGTGGGATCAGTTCAACCAGGGCGCTTCTGGTTCGCGTCAGCGGGCCGAAGTGCAGCAGTCGCGTATCCAGCATCTGGAAACCTCGACCCAGCGCCTGCAGGACCGTATCAGCAAGCTCCAGAGTGAGCGCGAGAGCCTTTCCGGTGCTGGCGATGACAGCGAACTGGAACAGCAGAACGAAGAGTTGGCAGAGCTGGAGATGCAGCTGGCGGAACTGCGCGAATCCATTTCGGAGCAGGTCGAGCAGCTCGCGGAATTGCGTCGCCAGGAAACCGATATCGCATCCGAGCTGGATAAAGAGCGCCTACAACTGCAGACCAGCCGCGGTCGCCAGGCTTCCTTGGAGGCTCTGCAGCAGGCTGCAATGGGGCAGGGCAAAGCGGTCGCCAGCTGGCTGGAACAGCAAAACCTGCAGGATCGCCCGCGCCTCGCGGAGCAGATCAGTGCCCGTTCCGGTTGGGAGACCGCGGTGGAAACCGTACTCGGTGCCCAGTTGCAGGCGGTGTGTATCGATCAGATTGAATCCCTGCAGGCGTCACTTGCCAGTCTCGAAAGTGGCCAGGCGGTCTTTGTGGATGGCAGTAGTGTTTCTTCTGTCGCCAGTGGCAGCCTGCCCAAGCTGGCGGACGTCGTGGATGGGCCCGCGGCCCTGACAGGCCTGATCGACGGTATCTACACCGCCGAGGACCTGACTGCGGCACTCACCCAGCGCGCACAGTTACGCGCCGGCGAATCCATTGTTACCCGCGATGGCCTATGGGTAGGCCCGAGCTGGCTGCGTGTGAGCCGCGGCGCCGATGCGGAAGCCGGCGTGCTCGCGCGCAAGCAGGAACTGGAAAACCTCGAGCAGTCCCTGGCGGAATGCGAGGCGCGCATCGAGGAGCTGTCCGAGCAGCGCGAACAACTGCGCGGACGTGCGGTAGAACTGGAATCCGGTATCGAGCAGGGTCGTAACAACGCCGAGCAACTGAACCGTCGCACCGGCGACCTGCGCAGCCAGCTGTCTGCCCAGCGTGCCCGCCAGGAGCAGATGGACGAGCGCCGCCGTCGTATCGAGCAGGAAATTGCCGAAGTAAAAGAACAGAAGGAGATGGAATCCGAAGCCATCTCGGAAGCGCGAATCGTGCTGCAGGAAGCGGTCGAGGCCATGAGCGACGATACGGATCGTCGCGAGACAATGCTGGCTCGCCGCGAAGAACTGCGCGAGGCGCTGGATAGCGCCCGCCAGCGTGCCCGTGAAGACAAGGACCGCGCGCACGAACTGGCGATGCGCGAGCAGTCCGTACGCACCCAGAAAGTTTCGCTGGAGCGCACCCTGCAGGTCCTGCGCGAGCAGGTAGAGCGCCTGCAGGAGCGGCGCGAACAGCTGACCCTGCAAATGGAGGAGGCTCAGGACCCGTCCCAGGATTTCCAGGCCGAACTCGAAGACAAGCTGGGCCAGCGTATCGAGGTGGAAAACGAGCTTTCCGAAGCGCGCAAGAAACTGGAAGATGTCGAATCCAGCCTGCGTAATCAGGAGCAGGAGCGCCACAAGGCGGAGTCAGCGCTGCAGGGGGTGCGGGCACAGCTGGAGCAGCAGCGTCTTGCAGCCCAGACACTGGAAACCCAGCGCAATGGTCTGGTAGAACAATTGCGCGAGGCGGACCATGATCTGGATGTGTTGCTCGAGGAACTCCCGGAAGAACTGACTATCGAAGCAGTACAGCAGGATATCGAGCTGGTGGCCGCGCGTATCTCCCGTCTGGGCCCGATTAACCTGGCGGCCATCGACGAGTACAAGCAGGAATCCGAGCGCAAGCACTACCTGGATCGTCAGTACGATGACCTGACTGATGCGCTGGAAACCCTGGAAAACGCTATCCGCCGTATCGATAAAGAGACCCGGACCCGTTTCAAGGAGACCTTTGATCAGGTTAACGGCGGTCTGCAGGAACTGTTCCCGAAAGTATTCGGTGGTGGTCACGCCTATCTTGAACTGACCGGCGACGACCTGCTGGATACCGGCATCGCGATCATGGCGCGTCCGCCGGGTAAGCGAAACAGCACCATCCACCTGCTTTCCGGTGGGGAAAAGGCGCTGACGGCCATCGCTCTGGTGTTCTCCATTTTCCGCCTGAATCCCGCACCTTTCTGTATGCTGGATGAGGTGGACGCACCGCTGGATGACGCCAACGTCGGGCGCTACGCGCGGATGGTAAAAGAAATGTCCGCACACGTGCAGTTCATCTACATTACACATAACAAGATCGCCATGGAGATGGCCGATCAATTGCTCGGTGTGACCATGCACGAGCCGGGTGTATCGCGCCTGGTATCCGTGGACGTGGAAGAGGCAGCGGAGTTGGCGTCTGCGTAATGGAAGTACAGGGTTGTTTAAATCGGAAGATCCCGGTGGATTGCAACATGTGGAGCCCGGGCTTTCCGGCTCGATGGATGTCGGCTTAGGGAGAGGGATGCACAAATGGACAACTGGCTGATCAATTTGCTGGCTCTGGTGCTGCTCGGGGTAGTACTTGATGGTGCGCGTCGCGCCTATCTCAAGCACCGCGACACCATGAAAGTTTCCCGCAACCTGTCCCGATCCATGCGCCGGGATATGGATGACTATAACGATGATATTCTCTCGCCGTCGCGCGCGGTTGAGTCGGGTGAGCGCGCCCAGCCGCCGGCCGCAGAAAGGCCGTCATCCGCTGCGCCGGCTGCTCGGGACAACCCCCGTTTTGCCGAGCCCGATCTCGAATATATCGATCCGGAAGAAGCGGAGAAGCGCCGCCAGATTGCCGCGGAATTGCCCGGTACCGTGCGGGTAGTGCAGCGCCGCAAGCCGGAGGATGCCTCTCAGGTCAATCGCAAGGTGCAGCAGAATTTCCAGTCCTCGCGCAAACCCCTGGCGGGCAGTAAGCCCGAGCGCCGCGAGGGAGACGCGTCTGTGGCTGCCGTAACCGCTGAGCCGCCGCGTCCCCATGTGCCGGAACAGGTCTCCCTGAACCTGGAAGAGCAGGTGCCCATGCTCATGGATTCCGTGGCTGATACGGAGCAGGTGTCGACCATAGAGCCGGAATCTACAACCGTCCTGGATGGTCCCGCAGACCTGGATGAGGTTGCCCCTGAGCTGACACACCAGCAGCCACTGGAGCAACAGCCGGAAGCTTCTGGACCAGTAGCCGGCAGCCGCGATCGGGATACCGATCCGCTCGGTAGTCTGGCTCAGGAATCTTTAGCTAGCGACCGCCGTGAACCGTCACTGGACGAGTCTGTAAGTCTTGAATCCCTACAGGAGGTTTCAGAGCCTGTCGAGGATGCAGCGGCATACACAGAGTCCGAGTCTCCGGCCAAGTCCGGCTGGGCCGCTGCGGATCTGAAATTGCCGGAACTCAAGTTTCCCGAATTCAAGAAGCCGACCCCTCCGGCTCGGGAATCCCGCGGCGCAAAAGATAGCCGTGATGCGGGCAGCAGTCGTGCGGGTAAGCGCGGTGGCAAGGGCAAGGCCGCGGAGTCATCCAAAGAGCGGGCGGTGGAAGAAGTGTTGATTCTCAATATCATGGCGCCGGCGGGCGACTGTTTTGAGGGCAATGACCTGTTGCGCGTACTGCTTTCCAGTGGCCTGCGCTTTGGCGACATGAATATATTCCACTATCACTGCGGCGAAGCGGGCGAAGGCCCGGCGCTGTTCAGTCTTGCGAATATTGTGGTGCCCGGCACTTTCGATATGTCCGAGATGGAAGATTTCACCACTCCGGGAGTTAGCCTGTTTCTTGCGCTGCCCGCGGAGGTGGAAGCCCTTAAGGCCTTTGATACCCTGCTATCCACTGCACGCGGTATCGCAGAGCAGCTGGGTGGTGAACTGAAGGATGAAAACCGCAGTGTCTTCACCGCACAGACCGCAGAACACTATCGCCAGCGGGTAATGGAGTTCCAGCGACGCAAGGCGCTGGCCCGGGCCCAGGCGTAAAGCGTCAGCCCCTCCCTCTGCGGAGGGGCTTTTGTATCGGGCCTGGTATTGCCGGTAATCTTCCGATTATTTGCCTGATCATCCCCTGTTAATTCCATTGCCATCGGCAAGTATTTTCCAATTCGCGAAAACACAATGACAAAGAGCATTCCCCAGGAAAAGCAGCAGCGCGTCAACGAACTGCACGAGATCCTCAACCGCGCCAATTATGAATACTATGTGCTCGACACACCGGAATTGCCGGATGTGGAGTACGACCGTTGTCTGCGTGAACTGCAGGCGCTGGAAAGCGAATATCCGCAATTGGTCACTTCAGATTCGCCCACCCAGCGCGTGGGCGCTGAGCCTCTCGCCGCATTTACCCAGATCCGCCACGAGATGCCCATGCTGTCGCTGGACAATGCGTTCAGCGATGAAGAGATGGAAGACTTTGATCGCCGTATCCGCGATCGCCTGAATAGCAGCGCGCCGGTCGAGTATGCCTGTGAACCCAAGCTGGATGGCATTGCCGTCAGCCTGCTGTACCGCCAGGGAATTCTGGAGCGCGCCGCCACCCGCGGTGACGGTACCGTGGGCGAAGATATCACCCAGAATGTGCGCACCATCTACTCGGTCCCACTCAAGCTGCTCGACGAAGATGTGCCGCCGGTGCTCGAGGTACGCGGTGAAATCTACATGCCCAAAGCGGGCTTTGATGCCCTGAATGAAAAAGCCCGGGCGGCCGGAGAAAAAGGTTTTGTAAATCCGCGCAATGCTGCCGCTGGTAGCCTGCGTCAGTTAGATTCCCGCATTACGGCGCAGCGCCCGCTGGAATTATGCGTATACAGCGTGGGCATCGTGGAAGGCGGCGACTTGCCCGAGCGCCACTCTGAGGTGCTAGAGCAATTGAATCGTTGGGGATTCCGAATCAACAGTGAAATGGCGGTGGCGGCGGATATACAGGCGTGTATCGAGTACCACCGCAAGCTGGGTGAGAAGCGCGCGCAGCTGCCGTATGACATCGACGGTATCGTGTTCAAGGTGAACAGTATTCCGCTACAGCGCCGCCTGGGTTTTGTGGCGCGGGCGCCGCGCTGGGCGACTGCCTACAAATTCCCCGCGCAGGAGGAAATGACCCGCTTGCTGGATGTGGAATTTCAGGTGGGGCGCACCGGTGCGGTGACCCCGGTGGCGCGGTTGGAGCCGGTTTTCGTCGGCGGCGTAACTGTGTCGAATGCCACTCTGCACAATCGCGATGAAATCGCGCGCCTCGGGGTAAAGGTTGGAGATACGGTGGTGATCCGTCGCGCGGGTGACGTGATTCCCCAAGTCGTTTCCGTGGTGGAGAGTCGCCGTCCGGACGGTGCCCGGGATATTGAGTTTCCCACCCACTGCCCGGTGTGCGATTCACCGGTCGAGGCGACCCCGGGTGAAGCCGTGGCCCGTTGTAGCGGAGGACTTATTTGTAGCGCCCAGCGCAAGCAGGCGATCAAGCATTTTGCCTCGCGCAAGGCCATGGATATTGATGGGCTCGGTGACAAGCTGGTGGAGCAGCTGGTGGATGAAGGGCTGCTGAAGTCGGTGTCCGGTCTTTACCATTTGTCTCTTGAGCCTTTGACCGGTCTCGAGCGCATGGGCGAAAAATCCGCGCAGAACCTGCTGGGCGCACTGGAAAAAAGCAAGAACACAACCTTGCCGAAGTTCCTCTACGCGCTGGGCATTCGCGAGGTCGGTGAGGCAACCGCACGTAATCTGGCGCGGCACTTTGGTGATCTCGAGCACCTGATGCAGGCGGACCGTGAGGCCCTGCAACAGGTCGATGATGTGGGGCCGGTGGTGGCCCACTATGTGGCCGAATTTTTTGAGCAACCCCATAACCTGGAAGAAATTGCCGCGCTGCAGCAGGCCGGCGTGCACTGGGAGGCGGAGGTGCGGGAAGAGGGCTCGCAGCCATTGGCAGGGCAGACCTGGGTGCTTACCGGCAAGCTTGAAACCCTGTCTCGCAGCGAAGCCAAGGATTACCTGCAGCGGCTCGGCGCCAAGGTGGCTGGCAGTGTCTCCGCCAATACCCATACGGTAGTGGCGGGGCCGGGTGCAGGCTCAAAACTGAACAAGGCGCGCGACCTCGATCTGCCGGTACTCGATGAAGAAGGGCTTATGGCCATGTTGCGCGAACAAGGTATTGAAATTTAACCGTCCTGATCGGTTTATCGACAACCTGTCTGGTGTATAGGCACCGGTGTAACGGCAACGTGTATCACCGCACGGTTCACATGTAGAAATTGCGACGAGATTGCAGATTTCGCCGATTTCCACAGTGGCATTCTGTGGTTTGCGCCGTTACAGTTGGCAGATAAAGTTTTATGAATTGGCCTGCAGGCAGTGGTGAATACGCTGCGGGGGCAGCGTAGGGGTTAGCGCAGAGTGATTCAGGGCGATCAGGAATCCATTGTTTACGGCTGTATCAAAGACAGTAATAGCCTGACCGGCGGCAGTGACCGCCGGCGGGTCAATCGTGAAGCTGTCCTCGCCTTGCCGAGTGCCGATGAGTGGCCATTTCTGTGCCGCGACATGTTTTCGATTCCCACCATCAAGGTCAAACAGTCCCAGTACCAGACAGACGTGATTCATTTTGGCGCGTCCTACCGTGCGGTGGAGTACGAGTGGAATCACTGGATCCAGAAGTTCGAGGAATTGCTGCAAAGCATGTACTGGGTTTCCGCTACCGTACACCTCGAAACCGAACTGTCTGGTACGCATTCGTTTACCTGGGAGGCCGCAGGTCTCTACCATGAACCCGGCTGTGGCGACATGCAGGTACGCTGTGAATGGACCCAGGAAGGGCGTGTGAGTATCTGATCTGCATCCGCTGATCGGTACCTGTATTCCCGCCGGCGTGGTTTTTTTGACCTCGCGACGCTCTACGCTACTCTAGTCCCGATGTACCAGTCTTAGATATCCAGTCAAATTCCGACCGGGGGTAGCGCATGACTGAATCCTCTTCCGGCTCACCGGACGATTATCGCATCGAACAAGACAGCCTGGGTGAAGTGCGGGTGCCGCAGCGTGCCCGTTATGGCGCCCAGACCCAGCGTGCTGTGGAAAATTTCCCGGTCAGTGGTTACTCCCTGCCGGTGGAGTTCCTGCGTGCGGTAGTGGCGATAAAAAAGGCGGCAGCCGAGGCAAACCTCTGTCTCGGTATACTCGACAAGGAGGTGGCGGAGGCAATCACCGCAGCCTGTGACCGACTGTCGGAAGCCGACTTTCAGCAACAATTCCCTATCGATATCTTTCAGACCGGTTCCGGTACCAGTACCAACATGAACGTCAATGAGGTGCTCGCCCGCATGGCGTCGGAACAGAGTGGTCTGGCGGTGGGTGCCAACGATCACGTCAATATGTGTCAGAGCAGTAATGATGTGATCCCCTCGGCGATCCACCTCTCCGCTTTGCTCGCGTTGCAAAATAAACTCCTGCCGGCACTGGTGCACCTGATCGATGTGACCGAGGAAAAAGCCGTTGCAGTAGAGGGTGTGATCAAAACTGGCCGCACCCACCTGATGGATGCGGTACCGGTTTCATTATCTCAGGAATTGAATGCGTGGGCGGCGCAAGTGCGTCTGTGTAAGGAGCGGATCGAAAATTCACTGCCGCGCCTCGAGCAACTGGCCCAGGGGGGAACCGCAGTGGGCTCGGGATTAAATGCACATGCGGAATTTGCCGAAGTCTTTGCGCGCAAGCTGAGTGGCGATTGTGGTGTTTACCTGCGCCCGGCAGAGAATCCGTTTGCGGCCATTGCCAGCCAGGACACCGCCGTGGAGGTTTCCGGGCAACTGAAAACGCTGGCGGTGGCGCTGATGAAGATCGCCAATGACCTGCGCTGGATGAACAGCGGCCCCCTTGCCGGATTTGGCGAGATCGCGTTGCCGGCACTGCAACCGGGCAGCAGTATCATGCCGGGCAAGGTCAATCCGGTGATCGCGGAGTCTGTAGCGATGGTTGCTGCCAAGGTGATGGGCAATGACACCACCATCACCGTGGCCGGGCAGAGTGGTAATTTTCAGCTCAATGTCATGTTGCCGGTGATTGCATTTTCCCTGCTGGAAAGTATCCGGATACTCAGCACCGGCACCCGTTTGCTGGCGGACAAGGCGATAGCAGGGTTTGAGGTGAACGAGGCGCGCATGCAGCAGGCCCTGGCGAGGAATCCGATCCTGGTAACCGCGCTCAACCCGGTGATCGGTTATGCGCGCGCGGCGGAAATCGCCAAGGCGGCATATGCCAGCGGGCGACCGATACTGGATGTCGCGGTGGAAATGACGGATCTCCCCAAAAGTGAACTGGAAAAATTGCTGGATCCGGCGCGTCTGAGTCAGGGGGGAATCATCGATGGTGACTGAAATATCCTGGGGTGGACCGGGTAGTCAAGGCAGGTAAGTCTCGGGACTGCGCGCTTCGCTCAGCTGAGCAGTAAAATGCCCAGCAGGATTGAGCCCGCCAAAAGCATCATACATTCGACCCATATGGCCAGTTTACGCAGGGCGCTCCGGTCTTCAGACCGATAAAGTAATCGCTTGCCCATGGTCTGCACCTCCATTTTTCTCCGGTGTATCCGCTTCTTCAGGGAAGCGGTTGATGGTCCGGTTCGTTGACAGCTGCAGGACGATGCTGCACGATTCTGCGCCGTGAGTGGCGCCGGACCCTGCAGTCGACACCGCAAGTATGCTGTCGATACGTGCTATCGGTGGGTGCCGGTTACCTCACTATTATTAAGGGTAGTGTTGGCGCAGTTCGCCGACCAACCATTCATTTCCCAGCCAAAGTGTTTTTGTTATGGCCAACAAACGCCGCCGTTCGTTTATCACCAGTGTGCTCGCCTGTATTGCTTTTATTGCGGCGGCAATCTGGAGTTGGGACCTGCCGGTGGCGGATGTGCTCAGCTATCTGGTGTTGATGCTGGTGTTTCTCGCGGTGATTGTTTCTGTGGCATTCGGCTTCGGAGCGTTGTTGAACTGGATTCGCAATCGCCGCGGCAAGTAATAAAAACGGATTAACCTTAATTTCTGCCCAGGTCGCCAGTTGTCGAATGGAAAACACCCACGAAGATATCCGAATCCCGATTACCTATGTACAGCGTCTGCTGGATGAAGCCTCCCAGCACGGATGCGATCGCGCGGAGCTGCTCGGTTCGGTGGGTATTTCCGAGCAGGATCTGGAGGATACCGCGGCGTTTTCCGCGGTGAAATACGGTCGTCTTTACCAGCGTGTGATGTGGCTGTCACAGGACGAGTGGTTTGGCATGCTGAGCGGTGGGCGGGTGCGCTCCGGCTCTTTCCGATTGCTGTGTCTGACAGTGGTGAACTGCGCAACGGTGCGGCAGGCGATTACCCTGAGCGCCCAGTTTATGGAAATCTGCCGCGGGTTTCGCGTCAAGCCGGTGTTGTACCGGGAGGGCGACAAGGATCGCGTGGTCATCGAGGGGATCAGCTCCCTGCAGCCCGGCGAGTTTGATCAGCTGATTGCCGAGACTTCGCCCGGGGTCATCCGCACCACCTTGGCGGTTTGGCATCGCTTTTATTGCTGGCTGGTCGGTCGGGAAATCCCGCTGGCAAAATTGCATTTTTCATTTTCCTGTCCGGAAGAGTTCCTGGCCCTGGCGCAGAGTGAGGCCGAAGAGTTGCTGTTTGATCAGCCGGGCAATGCACTCGAATACGAGAGTCGCTATCTGGATTATCCCATTGTGCAGAGTCCGCAGACCGTGGAGGACTTTATCCGCACAGCGCCTTACCATCTGGTAATCAGTGACGGCAACGCCAACAGCATCAAGACCAAGGTGAAGACCATTCTCAATCGGGATGTGAGTGAATCCATGCCGGCGGCAGAGGCGGTGGCCGAGCGCCTGAACATGTCGGTTACCACGCTGCGGCGCAAGCTCCAGCAGGAGAACACGTCTTACCAGAAACTGAAAGACGAGTGCCGTATGGAAGCGGCGTTTCACTATCTCAGCTGTCCGGATCTCTCCAACACCCAGATTGCGGAAATGCTCGGTTTTGATGAAGCCAGTGCGTTTTTTCGCGCGTTCAAGAAATGGACCGGGGTGACTCCCGGAGAATATCGCAAAAGCCCGCGCTCCTCCGCCGCCGGCGTGTAGCTACTGTCGCCGGGCCACTTCTCTCTTCACGCCTGCACCATATTGACGCAATTTCTTACTGCGGGGCCGCTGACTGTGGCTCCACTCGCGATCGGTAGTGCCCGTTAAAACTCTCTGCGCCAAAGCACTTTTTGACCGCTGCGTCAGGCAGTTTTATGTCATTTTCGCGCCGTATTTTGTTAGTGCTTTGGACTCTTTTCGCCATAGTGAGTATTGCCGATTTGCAACTAATATGAATAAAAGTAAAAGTTGAGTCACCGACAGGCGTGGATCTTCCGCAGCCGGGCAATGACTCCCGGGATGACAAGACCCGGTCCACCGACGACCAATATCGAAAGAGGGTATACAGGATGAGCGAGATCAAAATTCCCCTGCGTGACATGCGCTTTGCGATGCGCGAGCTGTTCAACTGGGATCAGCACTACGCAACGCTGGGTTATGAAGACGCTAGTCCCGATGTGGTGGATGCCATCCTGGAAGAGGGCGCCAAGTTCTGTGAGAACGTACTGGCTCCGCTGAACCAGATCGGCGACCAGCAGGGCTGCACCTGGAATGACGGCGAAGTCAAAACCCCGGAGGGCTTCAAGGAAGCCTACCAGCAATTTGTCGAGGCCGGCTGGCCGTCACTGGCACACCACGTGGATCACGGCGGGCAGGGCCTGCCGCCGTCCCTGGGCACCATCCTGAGCGAAATGGTGGGTACCGCCAACTGGTCCTGGGGTATGTACCCGGGCTTGTCTCACGGCGCAATGAACACCCTGGAAGCCCACGGTACCGACGAACAGAAGCATACCTACCTGACCAAACTGGTAGAGGGCAGCTGGACCGGCACCATGTGTCTGACCGAACCCCACTGCGGCACCGACCTGGGTATCCTGCGCTCCAAGGCCGAGCCCAACGACGACGGTTCTTACTCCATTACCGGCACCAAGATTTTTATCTCTGCGGGTGAACACGACATGGCGGAAAACATCGTGCACATCGTGCTCGCCCGCCTGCCCGATGCGCCTGCCGGCACCAAGGGAATTTCCCTGTTTATCGTTCCGAAATTCCTGCCCAGCGAAGACGGTTCCGTGGGTGAGCGCAACGGCGTGAGCTGTGGCTCCCTGGAACACAAGATGGGCATTCACGGCAACGCGACCGCGGTACTGAACTTCGATGGCGCCAAGGGTTTCCTGATTGGTCCTCCCAACAAGGGCCTGAACTGCATGTTCACCTTCATGAACACTGCGCGCCTGGGTACTGCCCTGCAGGGCGTTGCGCACGCGGAAGCGGGCTTCCAGAAGTCCCTGGCGTACGCCAAGGATCGCCTGCAGATGCGGTCCCTGAGCGGCCCGAAAAACCCGGAAGGTGCGGCGGACCCGATCATCGTGCATCCGGATGTACGCCGTATGCTGCTGACCCAGAAGGCCTTCTCCGAAGGCGGTCGTATGCTGGTCCTGATGTGTGCCCAGCAGGTAGATCGCTCCCAGAGCGGCTCCGATGAAGAGCGCAAGGACGCCGACGATCTGCTGGCGTTCCTCACGCCGATCGCCAAGGCGTTCCTGACCGAGACAGGTTACGAGTCTGCGAACCTGGGCATGCAGTGCTTCGGTGGCCACGGTTACATCGCCGAGTGGGGCATGGAGCAGAACGTACGCGATTCCCGTATCTCCACGATTTACGAAGGCACTACCGGTATCCAGGCACTGGACCTGCTGGGCCGCAAAGTGTTGATGAGCCAGGGCGAACTCCTGCGCAAGTTCACCAAGATCGTGCACAAGTTCTGCCAGGCAGAAGTCGACAATGAGGCACTCGCTCCTTACGTTTCCAAACTCCAGGAAATCAACAAGGAGTGGGGCGAGCTGACCATGAATGTCGGCGTCAAGGCCATGGAGAACCCGGATGAAGTGGGTGCCGCTTCCGTGGACTACCTGATGTACTCCGGTTACGCGGTACAGGCCTACCTGTGGGCGCTGTCCGCGAAGGTGGCCAACGAGCAGATCGCTGCGGGCACTGCGGAAGAAGACTTCTACCGCGCCAAGCTGGCGACCGCACGTTTCTACTTCGACCGTATCCTGCCGCGCACGGCCACGCATGCCAGCGCGATGCAGAGCGGTGCCGAAAACCTGATGAGCCTGGATGCGGAACACTTCGTATTCTGAGTTTGATGTAGAGAAAACACCGCCGCTGGCAACAGCGGCGGTGTTTTTGAATCCGGCTTTTGTCAATGGCGGTGATCGCTGGATATTTATTACGCGGAGCTTCGATGCATCTACCCGTGCAAATCATTGAGCGGCTACAGCGACTGACTTGTCTGCCTGAAACCGCTCGGATACAGTTCCGATTGCCCGATGGCAGCGATTTTTACCTGCAGGTCCAGAAGCGACAGGGCGAAGATCAATCGTCCGTGGGCGCGACCAGCGGGTCTATTGAAGCCCGACAGATCGCAGGCCTGACGGAAGATGCGGATCTCGAACTGGAGATGTCATTCAACACCCTGAAAGGCATTAGCGACGGCCAGTTGAGTGCGCGTCATGCTTTTCTACTGGGGGATATCCGCTACACCGGAAACCGCGAACTGGCGGCAGCGCTGGCGGACCTGTTCTGCACACACGGCTGACCGGGGATTACCTCCCGCGGAATAGAATTGCTGTGCAATCAGTGCTCCAATATTCACAGCAGTGATCGCCGATCCGGTTTTCCAGCAGGAGACTGGCGGCATATAAAACAAACAATAGAGAAAAATAACGGGGCCGAAAAATTCAGGCGCCTTATTTGTCTCACATAGCGACATTCACCGAATAACTATCAAAACTTACAATAATCATCTGTCCGCAGAGCGCTTCGCTTGAGGATTTCGTCTATATACGGACATGGGTACCAGATTAGGGCATTCGGCTGCGAATTTTCGCGGTTGGTTAATTTCCACGTCATGGTATCTTCGGTCCGCAACCTGATCGATAATCCCGGGTTAAGGGGCGTTCCGCACTGCGCGGACAGCACCACAAGAACAACATTTTGGGAGAAATAAGTTGGACATCGAACGCAGCATTATTGACGTGTTTTCGTCTGCCACGGCCAAATACGCCGATCGACCGGCCTTTACCTGTCTCGGGCACACACTGACGGTTGGGGATATTGACCGTCTGAGCGCCAACTTCGCCTCCTACCTGCAGAACAAGACCAGCCTCAAGCCGGGTGATCGCATTGCGGTACAGCTGCCCAATGTGCTGCAGTATCCCGTTGTGGTATTCGGTGCGCTGCGCGCCGGCCTTACCGTGGTCAACACCAATCCCCTGTACACCAAGCGCGAACTCAAGCATCAGCTGAATGATTCCGGTGCCAAGGCGCTGGTGGTGCTGGCGAATATTGCCGATACCGCTTCTGAGGTGATTCCCGAGACCTCTGTAGAGCAGGTGATTGTTTCCGAAATTGCCGACCTGCACCCGCCGCTCAAGCGTATCCTGATCAACAGTGTCGCCAAATACATCAAGAAAATGGTGCCGGAGTTCAGCTTCAGCAACCGCGTAAATTTCCGTGACGCCATGTCTGCCGGTGCCGCTCAGCCGCACCAGGAAGTGCAGCGTACACCGGACGACCTCGCCGTTCTGCAGTACACCGGCGGTACCACCGGTGTGGCCAAAGGCGCGATGCTGACCCACCGTAACCTGGTAGCCAATATGGAGCAGGTGCGCGAGGCGCTGGGTGACTCCATGCGCGAAGGCGAAGAGTTTTACATTGCGCCACTGCCGCTGTATCACATTTACGCGTTCACCCTGCACTGCATGTGCCTGTTCACCACCGGCAGCCACTCGCTGCTGATTCCGAACCCGCGGGATATCCCGGGCTTTGTGAAGACCCTCAAGGGCAAGCGTTTTACCGGATTCTGCGGTCTGAATACCCTGTTCAATGGCCTGATGCGTTGTCCGGATTTTGCCGAATTGGACTTCAGTAAGTTGCACACTACCTGCTCTGGTGGCATGGCCCTGACCCGCGCAACTGCGGAGAAATGGGAGCAAATGACCGGTTGTGTGGTAACCGAGGGTTACGGCATGACAGAAACCGCACCGGTGGTTTCCTTCAACCCGGCGGATGCTGTGCAACTGGGCACCGTAGGCGTCGCAGTGCCGGGCACCGAGGTCAAGGTGATCGATGAAAACGGTAACGATTTGCCGAATAACACCCCGGGTGAACTGTGTGTCCGCGGTCCGCAGGTGATGAAAGGCTACTGGGAACGACCCGAAGCGACGGCCGATACCATCGATTCCGAAGGTTGGTTGAAGACCGGCGATATGGCGGTCATTCAGGACGACGGCTACATCAAAATTGTCGACCGCAAGAAAGACATGATCATTGTGTCTGGCTTCAACGTGTATCCCAACGAGATCGAGGATATCGTGGCGGCACATCCGAAGGTTGCCGAGGCTGCGGCAGTGGGTATTCCCGACGAGCGCAGCGGGGAGGCGGTGAAGCTGTTTGTGGTAAAAGCAGACGAGTCCCTGACCGCAGACGAGGTAGTCGCATACTGTCGCGAAAACATGACTGCGTACAAGGTGCCGCGTAATATCGAGTTCCGCGAAGACCTGCCCAAGACCAATGTGGGCAAAATTCTGCGTCGCGAGCTGCGTGATGAAGAGCTGAAAAAGCTCGAGGAAGCGACGGTCGCATGATCCTGTAGCTGCTTTTGCCTGATGTAAAGGCAACACATAAAAAACCGCTGCTTGCAGCGGTTTTTTTATGTCTGGAATGCAGGGGAGTGCAGGAAATATACGGTGCGCTATAACTAGTGGTGCACTGACTTCGATCCCAGAGGCGCGCAATGGAAAAGAAAAACAGGCGGCATATCATTCTTCACGAAGAGCTGCCCGCCGAGCACGAAGATCCTCTGATCCGGATATTGCATATCGTCATTCGCGCTTCCATCCGTTTTCTGGCGGTACTCATGGCACTGGTGATCATGTGGAGTGTGGCGGATGTGGTTTGGGTGCTATACCAGCGCCTGACCACGGAGCCCAAGCTATTGCTTGACCACGGTGATTTGTTTGATGTTTTTGGGGCAATTATGTTGGTGCTGATCTCTATTGAGATTTTTATCAATATCCGGCTCTACCTGGGTTCCAACGTCATACCGATTCAGCTTGTGGTTGCCACTGCGCTGATGGCGATTGCACGGAAAGTGATTGTGCTCGATCTGGATGATACCGGGCCGGAGTTCGTCGCCGGCATTGCGATGACGACGCTGGCACTGGGCGTTACCTATTGGCTGATTGCCAAGAAAGAGAGGCTGACCTACGAGCCCCGCGGCGCTGCGCGCGAAGGGGAACAGGGTAAGTCCCTCGCTGAATAAGTCGATGGTCAAAATTAAAAAAGGGGCGCCCGAGGGCGCCCCTTTTTAGCTTGGTCTGCTCGAGCGAGCAGGGTCACTTACTTTCTGCTGTCCGCCGTTTTATCGCGGGCGGCTTTAAACTCATTGCCCTTGTACCAGTTCGGCCAATCGCGGCTGTTGGCCAGTGCCAGGCCAATGTCGAGGCCGAGAGCCAGGTCAAGTGCGGCACCTTCCATGTTCCACTGTGGATCATATTCATCACCGGGCTTGTGGTAGTGCTCTGCGGTGTACTCTTCGCCTTTCTTCTGCGCCCATTCGCGGCCGTGCTCGAAGCTGTCGGTACCGGAATCGAAATAGAGCATGGGTACGCCCTTTTTCGCCAGGCTGAAGTGATCGGAGCGGTAAAAGTAGCCGCGCTCAGGATGATCTTCCGGTGCCAGGTAGCGCCCCTGGGTTGCCGCAGCTTTTTCCAGAATCTGCTCCAGCTCACTGTTGCCGTATCCGACAACGATTACGTCGCGCATCGGGCCGAGTACACCCATGGCATCAAAGTTGATACCGGCGACAGTTTTCTCCAGGGAGACCACCGGATTGGCGGCGTAGTATTTGGAGCCGAGCAGGCCGGACTCTTCGGCGGTTACCGCGACGAACACCAGTGAGCGCTCGGGCGCCTGCGGCATCTTGGATACCTGGTGTGCCATCGCCAGCAGGCCGGCGGTACCGGTTGCATTGTCGACCGCGCCGTTAAAGATCTGGTCGCCGTCATCCGCGTGGGTGTTTACCCCGAGGTGGTCCCAGTGCGCGGTGTAAATGATGGCTTCATCCGGGAATTTGCTGCCCTCGATTTTGGCCACCACATTGCGCGAATTGGAAGTGCGGACCTTGCTCTTGAGATCGACGGAGGCCGTCAGATTCAGGGGCTTGGGTTTGAAACCGCGTTGTTTCGCCGCGTCCATTTCCCGCGCCAGATCCAGTCCCGCTGCGCTGAACAGTTCCTTGGCCGCATCGCCGGTGATCCAGGACTCCACCGCGACGCGGTCGGCATTTTTGTCTTCGGCCTCAAGGCTGATTTGCGCTCCGGACCAGCTGCCGCTGACCACTTCCCACGGGTATCCGGCAGCACCGGTTTCATGGATGATGATGGCGCCGGCAGCACCCTGACGCGCGGCCTCTTCGAACTTGTAGCTCCAGCGACCGTAGTAGGTCATGGCGTTGCCGTTGAACAGGCTCTTGTCCTGGGTGGCATAGCCGGGATCGTTCACCAGGATAACCGCGGTTTTCCCTTTCATATCCAGGCCGGCGTAATCATTCCAGTCATTTTCCGGAGCGACGATGCCGTAACCGACGTATACCAGCGGGCTGTCTTTCAGCTGGCTTTCCGCTGTCTGGCGCTGGGTGAATGCGACCATGTCGGTGAGGGGCTGCAGGGACTGTTCGAAGTCCTTGCCCTGGATTTCGAGCGGGGTGCTCTCTATTTGCATCTCCACTACTGGAACTTCCTGGAACCAGCTGGGGTTGCCATTCGCATCGGTGGCGCCGGGCTTCAGGCCCAGTTTTTTGAACTCGTCCGCGAGGTAATTCACGGTCAGTTCTTCGCCCTCGGTGGCGGGGGCGCGTCCTTCAAACTTGTCCGAGGCGAGCACCGCGATGTGCTTGTGCAGGTCTTTGGCGATTTCCGCCACTTCTGCTTTCTCCTCGTCAGTCAGCGTTGGCTCGCTGATTACCTCGGCGGTGGGCATTTCTTTCGGTTGTGTGGCCGCCTGCTCGCTGCCGGCTGTTGTGGCAGATTGTTCGGCGCCGTTGTCGGCAGCTTCTTTGCTGCAACCGGCGATTGCGGTCAGTCCCGCAAGGGCCAGGGGCAGCGCCAGGCGCCGCCAGTCAGAGGGCTTTTGCATAAGGGGTCCTTTTCTGGTTATTGGAAGTAGGGGGAGTGCGGCACGGCGTGCCGCTGGTCTTTCAATTATTTTTTATCCATAAAAGCGAGCGTCTCGCGGATCGGGAACAGCATATCCCGTGCCAGACTGCGGCAGCGCGCGGGGGACCAGCCCTCGATAGGATCTGGCAGGTTGTCATTGTCCTTGAACGGCATTTCCAGGGTGAGTGCCAGGGTGCGGAACTGGTGCCCACACCAGTTGGTGCCAACGGTCATGTTGGCCTCACCGGGCTTGTCCAGAGGGTAGCCGCGCTCGGTCTGGAAGTCCGGGCTGATTTTCTCAAAGGCCTGCTTGAAGGTGTTTTCGAGCGCCGCGTGTTTGTCGTCGTAACCGGGAATGCCCTCGCAGGCAGCGACGAAATTGAAGGGCAGGGCCTCATCGCCGTGAATATCGAGGAACATGTCGCCGCCGGTAGCGAGCATGCGTTCCCGCACCAGATAGACTTCGGGGCTGCTCTCCATACTCGGTGACTGCCACTCGCGGTTGAGGTTGGCGCCCGCTGCGTTGGTGCGCAGGTGTCCGCGCACACTGCCGTCCGGGTTCATGTTGGGCACCACGTAAAACACCGTGTCTTCCAGCAGGCTGAGTGCTGCGGAGTTGGATTCATCCAGCAGTGTTTCCAGGAAGCCTTCCACAAACCATTCCGCCATGGTTTCTCCCGGGTGCTGGCGGGCAATCATCCATACCTTTTGCTTTGCGGACTCCGGATTGCCGACCGTGAGCAAGGTCATTTCCCGGCCGTCCAGGGTGAGGCCGAGGGTCTCTTGCTGTACCCGTTCGTCGGACTGCGCCCAGGCAAGCAGGTCCAGGTGGCGATCCCAGGAGTACGGGGCGAAGTACGCGAGATAAATGCTCGGCTGTTCCAGGTCGACGGTGAAGTCCAGTACCTTGCCGTCGTATTGTGCATCGATACGGAACCAGTTGTGGCGATCGTAGGATGCACACACCCGGTAATTTTCCCAGCCTTCGGGATAGGCGGCCTTGCCGGCATTGGTAACGCGCAGTGGGTACTCTTTACCTACCTCACCTTCGAGGCGAAAGTGGAACCACTGATAAAAGTCCGACTGGTTATCGATCTTGATGGCGAGTTCGACAGGGGTGCTGTTTTTGTCGATAACCTGGATATTGCCGCTGTCAAAGGCGCTGCTGATGTGCATGCGAGGACTCCGCAGTATTCGTGGGCGAACGGGGTGAAAGCGCCGGTAGCCATTGGCGTGTCCGGCATTTTTTGTGCTTGGGCTAGCAGGATACAGATTCGAACTGAAAATTCAGGATAGCCCAGGGCAGCTTGAACGAATTCTCTATCAGCTGATTCTTTTCGAGAACAATATATTGAATGGTGAGCGGGATGGTATGTTTTTTGGCTGTGCGGAAATGGATCGCCCAATTCAAATAAAGTGCATGAGAATTTGGGACAGGAATAGGAGGATTCAAACGCCCCCAATGCCCCAAATAAAAAGGCGCGGTGTCCTTGCGAACACCGCGCCCCTGCCAATCCATGGCGGCACCTGCTGAGACTACTGCTCCTTGAAATTTCTGGCGTCAGACCAATGACGACTTCTCACTGCCCCGGTCAATGCGCGGTGCGAACCACTACCGCACCATCAGAAACGTTGTACTGCTCCCTGACATACCTCAGTAGGTGCTGTTTAAAGTTTAGGCAGCCCAATTGCGGGCTGCCCCGTACAAGTGAAAACTTGGCGTGTAAACGGTTAACTTTTAGACAGCTTATGCAGTTATGGTTAACGGCCGAAAGATTTCGCTGATCTGCCCGCCTGTCGATACAGGTGTCAATCGAAATTAAGTTCGCTGTCTTTCCAGTACTTGGTCCCCTTGAGCGTAGCCTGCAGGGCGATGCCGCTCTCGGTGAGCTGGTAAACCCGCATGCCGTCGACGACGACTTCTCCGCCCACTGCGACGCCTTTGTCCTGGGCCTTGGCGGCGGCGTCGGCGTGGCCGCCGAATGACCAGCCGCGCTCCACGAAGCGGTTCATCACTTCCGGAGAGTCAAATACGAACAGGGCGCGAAAATCTTTTATACCAATACCCAGGCCGAGGCCCACTTCGCCCATTTTCATATAGGTGCGTTCGCCGGACTTGCTCACTGCCACACCGTAGCCGGTGGAGGCACTGGCCAGCAGCAGGTTGACATTAACGTTACTGAATACTGCGTATCCCGGGGCGCGAGCCACGTCGCTGCGCAGGTCGGGCTTCAGGTCATACAGTGCGTTCAGTACCTCGCGCTCGGTTTGCTGGATATGTTGGCGCTGGTCATCGCGGGTCTGCCCCGGGGCGGCACAGCCGCTGATCACAAGCAGGTTGGCGAGCATGATGAACAGGCTGCAGTATCGGACGTAAGCTGGCATGGTGATTTCTCCATCGCTACCCCACCGGGTCCGATGTATGGATCGGATCCCCTGGGGTGGATTGTTAGGGGTATGGTTGTTGGTATCTCCCCGGGGTGGCGTTGCCGGAATTTGTCGCTACGTGGCACCAACGGTGATCAGAATACCGACGATGTTTTGTTGTGCCTGCGACCTGGCGCACAAAGATCCAATTGGCGCCACTTTCCGTGCGGCGGGCAAATCGGTATTCTTGCGGGCCTGTACTATCTGGCGAAATGTTCCAATAAAGGAATCTAAATCCATGAACAAATCCATCAAGCGCGGCATCGCAGTTTCCTGCCTTCTGACCCTGATGCTGAATCTCACAGCATGTGGCTACTTTCTGTACCCTGAGCGCAAGGGGCAGGCTGGCGGTCGAGTTGATCCTGTTGTGGTCATCCTTGATGGCGCAGGCCTGCTGTTCGGTATTCTGCCCGGTATCGTGGCTTTCGCGGTGGACTTCACCAATGGCACCATCTACCTGCCGGCCGGTGGTTCTTCCGCCATTGACCGCCACCTCACCGCAGTAGACCAGGACGCCCAGGATGCTGACCTGATGGAAGAGGGCAAGCCGGTCATCGACCAGAATGGCCAGGCCTGGATTGAGCTTCCGCTTGAAGCCGTTACTGGCGATCAGGAAGTTGAAAACCTGGAGCAGGTACGCGCGGCGCTCGGTGAGTACACCGGCCAGCAGATTGCCGCTGCGGATATCGTATGGCTGGAAGACCTGGCTGCGCTGTCCCAGGCGCGCGCTGCCCAGCAGGCGACCGTATCCCGCTGATACGCGACCTGTGATCGCTTTGTCGCATAATTTGCACCGGAGCCATTCCGGTGCCTAGTCTTTCCGGAGTCTCTTCGGGGGATTCCCAGCAAGCGGCGCGGGATGCGCGTCGCTTTGCCCAAGACCTGCGCTCTCCTGGCGCGGTGCTCCCTTTTGTCCGTGAACCTGCCATCGTGCATATGGGACTGAACCGGCTTGCGCCGCAAGACTGGATCCAGCCCTGCGCTCATCTCCCGCACTACCTGCACAACAAGCTTGCCGCCCGTCGTCGGCTGGGGGAGCGGGTATTTGCGCAGTTGCCGGAGTCTCTCCCTGCCCAGCGGGAGCTGGCTACCCTGCTGGGGAAACATCTGTCGCGGGATCACAGCGCTTACCATTGTGCCGCCGGCGGTCAGCTGTGCTGGCGTGATCATTCTGGGGCCGTGGATGCGCTCTGTTGGCCCGGCGCCGACACCGTATACGCTAGTGGCGAGCCGTTGTGGGGCGCCAGTCTCTGGGTGGCTGATGATCTGTGTATTTTGCTGCCGGGTGCGCGTGGCTATGAGCTCGTGGCAGCATCCCTGGCTGCGCCCAGTTACTGGCGCCTGGAAGAAAAAATCGGTCGTCCCCTGGAGGTGATTCACAAGCCCGTACCCGGTTTTCAGCGCGATCTGGGGACGCAGGTGGCCCGCTTTTTTGATCATCTGCGGCCAGAGTATTCGGTATGGCGGAGTAACTGGTCGGTGGTGGACTCTCCTGCGCTGTTACAGCGCGGATCCGATGAGGCCAGCTCTGCGGATCTTTCATCGGAGGAGGGTGCGCTCTACCTGCGTATTGAGCGGCAGTCGCTGCGGCGCCTGCCGGAGACCGGCGCGGTGGTGTTTAGTATTCGCGTGATGACCAATCCGCTGTCTGATCTACTGGCAGTGCCTGGGGGGTTGTCGGCGCTTCACGATGCGGTGGAGGCAATGTCGCCGGAAGAGTCCCGCTACAAATCTCTCGCACCACTGCGTGCGCCGCTACAGGCGTTTTTCCGCGCGCACCTGTGAGGTCTGGGCGGGCACACAGGGGTGCCCTTGATCGTTTGGTTTACTGGGTGCTGTCCGGGGCAGCCGGGCTGTCCAGATGATCCAGGCTGTCCAGTTTGAAGGCCTTGGGGGACAGGCCGGTCCAGCGCCTGAAGGCTTTGCCGAATGCGCTCTCATCGCAATACCCGAGGGCGGCGGCAATATCCACGTTGGTCTTTTCTCCCTCGCGCAGCCACTGGCAGGCATAGTGGCTACGCACTTCGTCCTGGATCGCTCGGAAGCTGGCGTTTTCTTCCAGCAATTTACGTCCCAGATGGCGGGGGCTGATACACAGCCGTGCGGCAACCTGTTCCCGGCTGAGCTGGGGCTCCTGCTGCAACAGGTGAGCGACACGTAACTGCAGGCTTTTGCTGGTCAGCGCCTTGAGCAGGGCATCTGCCTCCGGCTTGAGGCGCGCCATCACGTGGCGGTCGGCGGCCACCAGGGGGATTTCCAGGTCCTGGGGACGCAAGCGAATGCCAGAGGCCTCCGCATTGAACTGCACCGGTGCCTGCAGCAACTGCTGGTATTGCTGCTGGATTGCCAGGGACGGGGTGGGGTAGGCAAACTGGATGCTTTGCGGCTGGAATTCACGGCCTGTCATCGCCCGCGCCTGGGCCAGGCAGATGGACAGCACAGTTTCCACCCGCAGGCGGGCGCAGCGCAGGTAGTTGGGGCGGTAGCAGAGCTCCACGTAGAAACTGCTGCGGCGCATTTCGAACAGGCCGCCCTCGCCCAGGAGTGGGTGATAGATCAGCAGCTGGTCCAGGGCTGCGCCCAGGTTTTTCTGGGTCA
The DNA here is from genome assembly GCF_002009015.1 of Microbulbifer mangrovi. GTDB lineage: Bacteria > Pseudomonadota > Gammaproteobacteria > Pseudomonadales > Cellvibrionaceae > Microbulbifer > Microbulbifer mangrovi. The sequence continues at coordinate 25,708 of NZ_LZDE01000322.1, forward strand.
TCAGCAGGTAGCCAACCAGCCCCATCTGGCTGCCCAGCATGGCCTGGCCGAGGCGAATGCCCAGCAGGGGGTCGGGATGGGCGGCCTGTACTGCCAGCCAGATCTCTTCCTGAACCTGCATGGGCACTCTGTCTCCATCGTTAATGGAGGTCAGGATAGCTTCCACACGGGAAGGCAGCTTCAGCTGGAGTTGTGCCAGGGCGCTTATAATCGCGCGTGTGTAGCTTAAAGTTACGCTTCTGTTGTCAGTTCTGTGCAAAACGTCTGTCCGAAATTAACCAGATACTGCCCGATTATGACGACGGTGCATCGGGATGTCACGTTATATTGACGGCCAAGGCGATATGACAAGTCAGTTTGCCCGCCTGACGCAAACCCATTCGCGGTTTGGGGGATGGCAGCTGAGCGGAAAACCCGGAGAAAAATAATGAAACCCTTTGCCGTCATCGGTGCGGGCCCCATGGGGCTGTGTAGTGTACGTAACCTGGCCAAGCACGGGATTCCCTGCGTGGGCTTCGAGATTCACAGCGACGTCGGTGGGCTGTGGGATATCGATAGCGAGACCAGCACCATGTACGAGTCCGCGCACCTGATTTCCTCCAAGAAAATGACCGAATTCGCGGAATTTCCCATGGGCGAAGACGTTGCGCTTTTCCCCCATCACCGCGATATGCGTGATTATTTCCGTGACTATGCGCGGTCCTTCGATCTCTACCGCCACTATGAGTTTGAGACAGAGGTGGTGAGCTGTGAGCGGGTAGGCAGTGACTGGCTTATCACGACCCGCTGTCGCGGTGAGGAGCAGACACGCGAATTCGGCGGCCTGCTGATTGCCAACGGCACTCTGCATCATCCCAATATGCCGGAGCTGCCGGGCGAGTTTTCCGGCGAGCTGCTGCACTCTTCAGATTATCGAGATCCCGCCATTTTTGAAGGTAAGCGGGTGCTGCTGGTGGGTTGTGGTAACAGCGGGGCAGATATTGCGGTGGATGCCGCCCATCGGGCGAGCAGCGTGGATATCAGCCTGCGCCGTGGCTATTACTTCCTGCCCAAGTTTATCGGCGGCAAGGCCACCGATGCGGTGGGCGGTAAGATCAAGCTGCCGAGATTTGTGCAGCAGCGTATCAGTGCGGCCATCTCCAAATTCATGCTTGGCACGCCGGAGCAGTACGGCCTGCCCAAGCCGGATTACAAGATGTTCGAATCCCATCCGGTGATCAACTCGCTGATCCTGCACCATATCGGCCACGGCGATATCAAACCGCGCAAGGATATCTCTGAGGTCAATGGCAACAAGGTGACTTTTGCCGATGGCAGCAGCGACGAGTACGACATGGTCATGATGGCCACCGGCTACAAGCTGCACTATCCGTTTATCGATCGCGCGCACCTGAACTGGGAAGGGTTTGCGCCACGGCTGTACCTGAATGTGTTCCACCCGGAATACGACAACCTGTTCGTGATGGGGATGGTGGAGGCCGCCGGCCTCGGCTGGGAAGGTCGCAACCGGCAGGCAGAAATGGTCGCGCTGTATATCAAGCAGCTGGCGGCCGGCGCGGATTCCGCGCGCAAGCTGCAGCAGACCAAGCGCGCCGCTGCGGGCGAGCGCGCGGATGGGGGTATGAACTACCTGAAGCTGGAGCGCATGGCCTACTACGTGCACAAGGATACCTACCTGAAAGCACTGGCTGGTCACACTCGGGACTTGCTCCGGGATGTCCCGGTTGCGGATACTGCACGTTTTTCATCCAATTCGGCCGCGGCGACCCGCTGAGGTCGCTACGCCATGAATGATTTGAATACTGTAGTCACAAGCTCCATTGACAGCTTCCAGATGTCTCCCGCGGCGCTGATCGCGCTGAACGCGGTGCTCGCGTTCATGATGTTTGGGGTTTCCATGGGGCTGCGCACAGCGGACTTCAGCCGTGTGCTCCGTCGCCCGGTGGCGCCGGTAACCGGGCTGCTGGCGCAATTCCTGTTGCTGCCGGCCGTCACCTGCCTGGGTACCTGGGCGTTGGACATCAGTCCTGGGCTGGCGCTGGGAATGATCCTCGTGTCCTGTTGCCCCGGCGGTAGCTTCTCCAACGTCATGACCTGGATCGGGCGCGCGAACGTGGCCACCTCGGTCAGCATGACCGCCATTTCCAGTCTTGCTGCGGTGGTCATGACCCCGTTCAACTTTGCCCTGTACGGCAGTCTCAACCCCAATACGCGCGACGCGCTGCAAGCCATTGCGCTCCCCGCGGAAAATATGGTGCTGATGGTGGTGCTGGTTCTGGCGCTGCCCATGGCACTGGGGATGATTGTCGGCGCAAAGTTTCCCGGCTTCGCCGAGCGCAGCGAGCGTCATTTCCGTACCGCATCGCTGATGGTGTTCCTGCTGTTTGTAGTGATTTCTTTCAGCAAACACTGGCAGACCGCAGTGCAGGTCGCCGGAGCGGTGCTGGTACTGGTCATTGCGCACAACGCCATCGCTTTTCTGGTGGGAGACCTCGCGAGCCGCGCTGCACGACTGCCGCAGGGAGACCGCCGTGCGGTCACTATGGAAGTGGGCATACAGAACTCCGGGCTGGCGCTGGCGATCCTGTTTACTTTTTATCCCGAGGCGGGAGAGATGTTGGTCATCGCCGGTTTTTGGGGTGTCTGGCACCTGGTGTCGGGCTTGAGCCTCGCGGGCTACTGGAACTACAGCCAGCGCCGCTTGCTCGCCGCGACCCCGGAAGCTGCGGGTGAATACCCGTAGCGTTTGTGTGCCAACGACAACAATAAGAGCTGTATTGAAATGAGTGAAAAAAGGGTATTGATTACCGGTGCCGCCGGTTATGTGGGCGGCCAGCTTGGGGATCTCCTGGGAAAAAACATGTCGGTGGTAGGGGTGGATATCCAGCACCGTGAAACATCTTTCCCGCTGTTTGTAATGGATATCTGCGATGCTGCACTCGCCGAATTGATGCGGGCTGAGCGCATTACCCATGTAGTGCACCTGGCATCTGTAGTGTCGCCGGGCCGTGATCGCGCGCGGGAATACTGCATCGATGTTGAGGGCACGCGCAATGTGCTGGAGGCCTGTATTACCGCCGGTGTCGAGCACCTTACCCTCACCAGCAGTGGGGCCGCATACGGGTACCATGCCGATAATCCCGCGTGGCTGGAAGAAACCCACGCGTTGCGTGGCAATCCGGAATTTGCCTACTCCGACCACAAGCGCCTGGTAGAGGAGATGCTGGCGGAATATCGACAGCGGCACCCTCAGCTCAAGCAGCTGATCTTTCGCCCCTGTTCCATTATCGGCGCCACCACCAACAGCAAGATCAGTGGGCTGTTTTCCGGCAGCGCGATCCTCGATCCGGGTGGTCACAATTCCCCGTTTGTCTTCATCTGGGATGAGGATGTGATCGGCGCGATTGAATATGGCGTGGTGCACAGTGCCAGCGGCATTTTCAATCTTGCTGGTGATGGCGCCCTGACCCCGGCGGAGATTGCGCGGTTACTCGGCAAGCCACTGCGGCGCCCGCCGGTGTGGTTGTTGAAAGCGCTTTTGTGGGTCAGTTTCCACTTGCGCCTGGGGAATGTACAGCCCGCGCAAGTCATGTTCTTGCAGTATCGGCCGGTGTTGCTGAACACGCGCTTGAAAAGTGAGTTGGGCTACCAGCCCAGAAAAACCTCCGCGGAAGCCTTTGCCTATTTCGCCTCCGAGGCCCTGGGAATCGACGTTGACCCCGGCGAGGCAAATATCACTCGTGCTGATCTCGCTGAACAGCGAGGAGTTCCGGCATGAGTGTGGCGGGTATCAAGCGCATCAACCGTCAAAACGTGGTTGTCGTCACTGGCGCCGCCGGTGGTCTCGGCTGGGCGCTGGTTCAGTCGCTGGTGAGGGCGCACGCCGGCGAGACGCCGCTGCGATTTGCCCTGGTGGATGTCAATGGCGAAGCACTGGCGGCCCGTGGTCGTGAACTCGAGCAGCAGGATATTGACGCAGACGTATTTGTTGCCGACCTTTCCAGTGAAAGTGCCGTGGCGGAATTGTGCGAGCGCCTTCGCGCGCTCTATCCGCATGTGGATTTGCTGGTCAACAATGCCGGTATCACCCATCGCAGTCTTTCTACCCAGACGACCAATACGGTGATTCGCCGGGTGATGGCGGTGGATTACCACGCGCCGGTGGAACTGGCACAAGGGCTGTTGGCGTCGCTGCGTGCAGCTTGCGGCTGTGTGGTGAATATTAGCTCCATGGCTGGCTGGATGCCGGTGCTGGGACGTGCGGGCTACTGTGCGGCAAAGAGCGCGCTACATCAGTACTTTGAAACCTTCCGCGAAGAGGTTCGCGAGGAGGGCGTCAGTGTACTGATGGTTTATCCAAGCTTTGTAGCCACGGATATTGACACCAATGCCCTGTCCGGCGACGGCGGGCGAGCCCGCCATGCGCAGAGCACTATCGGCCAGGTTCGCAGTGCGGACTGGATGGCGGACCGGATTGTAGCGGCGCAGATGGCCGGCAAGGAGCGTTTGTTCCCACGCGACAAATCCCTGCTGGGTGCCTATCTGTACAAGCTGGCGCCGGGCCTGTTCCTGCGCCAGATGGTCAAGAACTTCCGGGTGGAACTGGAAGAGGGGCGCAAACTGGTGCGCGATTAAACCAGTCCGCGAAACTCGGGGGCAGCATGAGGATGATGTTGGCCTCCCGTTCCTTCTCGGTAATCTGCTGCCGCCTTTCACCCTCCCTTGCATTTCCGCTTGTCCTTGTCGGTGTGTTTCCTCTTTCCCTCCTGGCACGTGTGCTTTGGTGCTGGCAGAAACTGCCAGTCGATCCCGCCGTCGCAATTCTACGGCGCGCGACCTACAATTCACGTCTTGGACTACCGGGTATTGTCCGTTCGCCACTGCCCGCGCCGTAAAACATTTCCGAGCCTTCTAATGCCCCTGATCGACAGTCACTGTCATTTTGATTTTGATGCGTTTGCCGCAGACCGGGAGCGGGTCTGGGCCAGTTGTCAGCAGCACGGTATCCAGGCACTGGTGATTCCGGGGGTGAGTATTCCCCAGTGGCGACAGCTGTTTGCGATGGTGAATGCGCAAGCGGGCTGGTACGGCGCGGCGGGTGTACATCCCTGGTGGGTGTCCCAGCTTACCCTTTCCCCGGAGCAGTTATCCCGCGCGGTGGTTGAGCGGGTAGAGCGCGAACGCCGGCAGGGTGCAGGGTGCTGTGTGGCGGTGGGAGAGTGCGGGCTGGATGGCAATATTGATACTCCGCTGGAGCAGCAGCTCGCTGTGTTTGAAGCGCAGCTGGAGGCTGCCAATACGCTGTCGCTGCCGGTAATCGTGCACAGTGTGCGCGCTCACAATGAAGTCATCCGCGCGTTAAAAAAGGCTGCAGTGAAACGGGGTGGTGTAATTCACGCATTCACCGGCAGCCGGGAAATTGCCGAGGAATATATCAAGCTCGGTTTTTATCTGGGGGTGGGGGGGACCATCACCTATGAACGCGCCGTCAAGACCCGCAGGACCCTGACCGACGTTCCGCTCGAGTACCTGCTGTTGGAATCTGACGCCCCGGATATGCCTCATGCCGGGCGTCAGGGTGAGCGCAATAGCCCGGAATACTTGCCGGCTGTGGCTGAAACACTGGCGGCGCTGCGCGAAGTGCCGGTAGAAACCATCGTCGCCCGAACTGGAAAAAATACGCAGGCGCTATTCGATTTATGACTTTCTCTGCCGAAGAATTTAAACAGCGGTTTCCGCTGTTCCAGCAAAATGAAAACCGCGACCTCGTGTATCTGGATAATGCGGCAACCACACAGAAGCCGGCCTGTGTCATTGAGGGCATCAGTGAATTTTACCTGCATGCGAATGCAAACACTCACCGCTCCAGCCATCGACTGGCACGGCGCGCGACGGAAATGGTGGAGGAGGTGCGGCGCGATGCGGCGGGGTTCCTCGGTGCGCAATCCCCCCGGGAAGTCATCTTCACCCGCGGCGCCACCGAGGGGCTGAATTTACTGGCCAACAGTCTGTGCGCGACATTGGCTGCGGGAGATGAGATCCTGCTTTCCACCGCAGAGCATCATGCGAATCTGGTTCCCTGGCAGATGATGGCCGAGCGTTACAATCTGCAATTGCGCTTTGTGCCGGACGAGCGTGGTGTACCCAACTTTGCGCGTATCGGGGAGGTGCTCACATCGCGCACTCGCATCGTCTCGGTAACTGCCGGTTCCAATGCACTCGGGTTTCGCACCGATCTACAAGCGTTGCGTAAGGCGCTATCCGGGCGTGATCTGATGTGGGTACTGGATGGTGCGCAGCTGGCGGCGCACGAAATTGTCGATGTGGCAGAGATCGGTTGCGATTTCTTTGTCTGTTCTGCACACAAGTTTTACGGTCCCACCGGTATCGGGCTGGTGTTCGGACGCGAGGCGGTGCTGGCAGGGCTGCCGCCGTGGCAGGGCGGTGGGGAGATGATCACCAGCGTCGATCTGCTGGCCAGCGAGTTTGCCGATTTGCCGCATCGTTTTGAGGCGGGAACCTCTTCCCTGGCTGCCATTGCCGGACTCGGTGCCTGTCTCAAGTTCCTGGGGTGCTGCGACCGCGCAGCCATGGCCCGGCACGAGCAGGGCCTGCAGCAGTACCTGCACGACCGCCTGGCGCAGATTCCCGAGTTGGTGCTGCTGAGTCACAGTCATAGCAATCTCGGAATCGTCACTTTCAGCCATCCGCGGTACGCGGCAATTGACCTTGCCCAGTGGCTCGACGGGAGGGATATTGCGGTGCGGGTGGGGCATCACTGCGCCCAGCCGCTGCTGCGTGCAGCGGGTCACACCGCTACGGTGCGCGCGTCCTTTGCCGCGTACAACACCCGCCAGGACGCGGAGCGGTTTGTAGCCGGGGTTGAGGAATTCTTCGCGCAGCTGGACGCCGAAGATACCAGCGAGCCGCTGCCGGCAATCCCTGTTACTACTGTTCGCGATTGGGTTACGGATGACCTCTCGACGCTGGAGGTCGACGCACTGCGCAGTCGCAAAACCTGGCAGGACCGTTATAGGATCCTGATGGGATGGGCAAAAACTATTTCTCGCAAGGATTCGATTCGCCGCGAACAAAACCTGGTGCGCGGATGTGAATCCAGCGCCTGGCTGGTGCATCGCTGCGAGGGTGGCAAGCACCTGTTTGCGCTGGATAGTGACAGCCGGATCGTAAAAGGTCTCGGTGCACTGCTGCTGACCCAATTGAGTGGACAGCCTACTGGGCGGGTAAGCCGGGCTGAACTGGAAGCGTTGTTCGAGGAGCTGGGGCTGGCACAGCAATTGAGCGAGTCGCGCAGCAATGGATTTCGCGCGCTGATGGAGCGCGCGTTTACACTGATGTCCGAGCCTGCGGGTTAAACCGGGAATCAGCCTCGTTTCACAATCCGCTCGATGGCCTTACTGGCCGCGACAAGACCGAAGGTGGCGGTGACCATGGTGGCGGCGCCGAAACCGCCGCTGCAATCCAGTTTTACCCCGTTTTGCATGCCGCTTTTCTGCTGGCACACCTGTCCGTCCGGCTGTGGGTACACCATGGGTTCCGCGGAGTAGATGGCGTCTATCCCGAACTGGCGCTTGCTGGACTTCTGGAAGTTGTGGAAGCGGTACAGGTGTTGGCGCACCTTGGCCAACATCGGGTCGCTGACTGTGCGCCCCAGGTCTGCGCAGGTAATTTTTGTGGGGTCCTTCTTGCCGCCTGCAGAGCCTACGGTCACCAGGCGGATCTTGCGTGCCTTGCAGTAGGCGATCAGCGCTGCCTTGATACGGGCGTTATCGAAAGCATCAATCACGATATCAATCGGCGCTTTTTCCGGGGCCAGTAGCTCGGCGAAATTGTCGCTGGCGATAAAGTCTTCGTGGGTTTCGATCGCGATGTCCGGATTGATTGCGCGCAGTCGTTCCGCCATTACGGACACCTTGATATCCCCCACCGTGTCGACTAGCGCGTGGATCTGGCGGTTGGTGTTGGTGATGCAGATATCGTCGAGATCAATCAGGGTAATCTTGCCGATACCGCTGCGCGCCAGCGCTTCCGCGGTCCAGCTGCCCACACCGCCAATACCGATCACTACCACGTGTGCGTCGTGCAGGCGCGCCAGCGCCGGTTCACCGTAGAGTCGGGCGATACCGCCAAATCGTTGCAGATAGGAGTCGCTCAGGGGCATGGGGAAATTCCGGGATTACTTCGCGCGGGGATTCTGAAATCAGTCTAGGCCTGGATCGGGGGTGCTGGCTTGGGGAGAGTGCAGGGCCGGGCGGCCCTGCACGCAGCGATCACTTAGTGTACGTGACCGTGATCGATTTCTTCCGGCGTGGCTTCACGCACGGCAACGACTTCGATTTCGAAGTGCAGTTCTACACCTGCCAGCGGGTGGTTGCCGTTGATGGTGACCTGGTCGCCGTCGATGTCGATGATTTCCACTTCGATGGGATGGCCTTCAGTGCTCTGGGCGCGGAACGCCATGCCCACTTCCAGCTTTTCCACACCGCCGAAAGCGCTGGTCGGCAGAGTCTGGATCAGCTCTGGGTTCTGCGGGCCGTAGCCTTCTTCCGGGGAGATGACGACGGTGAATTTGTCGCCAGCGCTCTTGTCCAGCATTTCCTTTTCCAGGCCGGGGATAATATTGCCCACACCCTGCAGGTACTTCAGCGGCTGTCCACCTTCGGAGGAGTCGATCACGGTGCCTTCGGCATCTTTCAGGGTGTAGTTGATCTCCACCACACTGTGGTTAGCAATTTTCATTGGCAATCTCTTGTATCTTGAGAGTGAGTTGTAGCGCTTACCGCTTACGGAAGGAAAAGCAAACGGGGATAAAGGCTGTGTGAGGGGGCATTGTATGGGGCGGCTCCGGCCCTCGCAACCGAGGGGCCGGGAGGAGAACTGCAGAGCGGGCCGGACGGCGCTCCGCGAACAGGCCTCAATCGAGGCCTAGCACCGTTTTTCCGGTGCTAGCAGGCGATACACAGCGGTGCCTGGCAGCGCTCGTAGAGGTCCCCAGCCGCGCGCACCAGGCGATTGCTGGCAGCGGATGAGACACCTATTTCGAGCAGGCGCGCCTCGAAATACTCCAGCAGAGCCTCGAACAGCGCCGGATTCAGCCCCCGGGCGAGGAAATTGGCGCGGGCGCTGTGGATCGGCTCGGACTGGCCGGACAGAGCGTGGCTCAGGAACTGCGCCTGACGACTGTGCTGCTTGTCGTGATCGGCGGTATCTTCCGGGGTCAGGTATTTGCCGATGGCGTGATAGAACTCGCCGACGGTTTCGTGCACGAAGGGGCGGCCGCCCAGTTGGGCGAGCGGACCCTGCTCGTCGAAACCGGGACTGCAGCCCTGGGCTTCCGGTGTGACGGGTTTGTGTACGAGAACAGGTACAACTTTCGGCATAGGTAGATTCCCCCTGTGAGACGGTAATCATTCTTGTGATCGTGTCGCGATGGCGCCCGGTTTGCCTCGATTCTGCGTATGCGCCCGTGCTGATTCCGTGTCTGTACCGGAGGCCCGGGTGTGGGCTGGGGACTGCCTGTCGCGATATGGGCGGCAAGATTACGGGATGGATATACCGCTGCCAACGAAGCCGCACGAAATTGTCACACTCTTCCACGGGTTGTGCCGGTGCGTTTAATTTCGTGCAGGATTTGGGCGTTGAAACCTTCGGCGGCTAGGAAAAAAATCCCTGAATGCGAGATGAATACGCCCGGAAGTGGCGTGGGGCGAAGTGCCGCTGGTAGACTTGCCAGTTGAGTTTCGCGGCAGATAGAAGGCGCGGGACAGTCACCGAAGCATGGACCAGAACAGGAATAAGAGGCACTGACAATGGCGAGCATTTTTACCCAGATCATCAACGGCGACCTGCCCGGCCATTTTGTCTGGCGCGACGATGTCGCGGTAGCCATCATGACTATTGCGCCGATCAAGCCGGGGCACTGCCTGGTAATTCCCGTTGAAGAGATCAATCACTGGGACGACGTACCGGCCGACGTCTCCGCTCACCTTATGGATGTGGCGAGCAAGGTCGCCAAGGCGCAAAAGCAAGTGTATTCGCCTAAGCGGGTCGGGGTGATGGTGGCCGGCATCGAAGTGCCTCACACTCACTACCACCTGGTGCCGATCAATGAAATCGCGGATCTGGACTTCGCCCTGCAGAAGCAGGCGGAGTCCGAGGATCTCGCCGCGGAGGCGGCAAAGCTCCGCCAGGCGTTGGTCGAGCTCGGTTATCGCCAGGACGCCGACTAGCCCAACCGTGTTAAAAAGTTGCGGGTGGGTGCATCCATCCGCGACTGTCGCCGCGTCCTACTGGCAATCAACAAGAACAGGTAAACAGATCATGCTTCGCAGATTGTCTATTTTCGTTTCTCTGGCCCTCGCGCTGTCGCTCGCTGCGGTCGCCGCGCAGGCCCAGCAGGGCAGCCGCTCATACCCGCTGGACGGATTTACTGCCATTGCAGTGAAAGGAAGTTCCAACCTTAAGGTGGTTCAGGGGGATTCTTTTTCGGTTACTGCCCACGGTGAGGAGTCTGACCTGGCCTATGCCAAGGCGGAAGTGAAGCGCGATACCCTTGAGCTCTCCGTGGAGCAGGACAGCAAGAGCCTGTTCGGGGTTGTCACCGTCAGCAGTGAGCCCGAGATCGAGTTCCGTGTGACCCTGCCCGCGATCAATGGCATACGCGTCACCGGTTCCGGCGATGCCACCGCCGATACCCTGGAAAGTGAAAAGCTCGAGCTGCGTGTGACCGGCTCCGGCCTGATCCGGGTGGAGAAGGTAGCTGCTGAAACCCTGAGCACCGGGGTTACCGGCTCCGGGGACCTGATTCTGGGCACGGTGCTGGCCGTACACGGCTCAGCGGGCATCACCGGTTCCGGCGACATCCGTATGGACAACTTTATCGGCGAGGATTTTTCCGCGCAGATCAAGGGCTCCGGGGATATGGCCATCGGCGGCAAGGTGGCCAACCTGAACGTGACGGTGATGGGGTCCGGCGACTTTATGGGGCGCAGCCTGAGTGCTACTAACGCGGGTGGCGCAGTAATGGGGTCCGGCGATATCGTGCTGAAACGCCCCGCGCACGAGTCTTTCTCGGTGATGGGCTCTGGTGACGTGGCGCTGGTGGAGTAACCTGCGCCCGGCTATCTACGTTAAAGCTTTAGACTCAAGGGGTTGAAACGGTCATCCGGGCCTCCATCTTGCTTTCATTACACTGATTGCAATGGCAGTACCGGGGACCGTCGCGTCGCTATCTCAGGTGTTGCCGATACAGGGTATTGCTGGGCATTCTGCGCCGGTGCCCGTGCAAATCTGCTTAACTGCTGGCCGTGACGCAGCCGGTGGATACAGGGAGTATTCATGAGCGCATCTGACGGCGATGGCCGCGAGCCCGGCAAGGGCGCCAAACACCGCTTGCGCGCCCTCCGGCAGCGCTTCAAACATTTGCGCAAAGAAGCGCGAGACAAGTCCCACTGGGCCGCTGAGCGTCTTCTCGACAAGCGTATCTGTATCGGTATCACTGGTCTCAGCGGTGCCGGAAAGTCTACCCTTATCAGCAGCCTTATCTACCAGCTCAGTCACCCTGACAAGGCCCAGCTGCCCGGGTTTGCGCCGGCTTTGAACGGCCGTCTGTTGGGCGCCGAGCTGCATCCCGCCCTCGATACCGGATTGCCGCTGTTTGAATACCAGCGCTGCCTGGATGCCCTCACCGCTAGCCCTCCGCGCTGGCCCGAATCCACCCGCGATCTCTCAGCCCTCGAGCTCCACGTACACCTGCAGGGGCGGCGCCTGGGGCGCGATTACCGTCAGAAGGTGATACTCGAGTTGCGCGATTATCCCGGCGAGTGGCTGATGGACCTGCCGCTGCTGCGTATGGATTTCGCCACCTGGTGTCGTCATCAGCGGGATCTGCTGGACGGTGCACCCCGTGCGGAGCTTGCCCCGGAGCTGTTGTCGCAACTGAATGCTCTGGCGCCGGATACTGTTGTGGAGTCGGCCAAACTGGATAGCCTCTGGCAGAACTACCGTCAGTTTCTCAGGGATTGTCGCAGTGAGCGGAAACTGAGTTATCTGCAGCCGGGCAGAGCACTTCTCGATAGTGAAGAATACGGCTTTTTCCCACTGCCGGGCTTGAGCCATCAGTCGCAGGACGAATTGCAGTCTCTGCCGGATGACAGTGTTTATAAGGTACTGGAGGCGCGTTACCGGAGCTACGTCGAGGAGCGGGTGGCGCCCTTTGTGGACAGCCATTTCCGCCACCTGGACCGCCAGCTGGTGCTGGTGGATCTGATCGGCACCCTGTTTGCCGGAGAGGAATCCCTGGAGGATATGCGCAAGGCGTTCGGGCATATCGCTGACACTTTCCGCTACGGTAGCAACGGCTTGCTACGTAAATTGTGGCGTCCGCGGATCGACAGGCTGGTGTTTGCTGCAACCAAGGTGGATCAGGTGCTGGCGGCAGATCACGACGCTTTGCGACAGTTGCTGGGGCAACAGTTACAGCAGGTTTTCTCCGGTGCCCGCCACCGCGGCTTGCCCCTGTATTGTGAAGCCATTGCCGCGGTGCGCTGCTCCAATGAAAGTGTCCGCGATGGGCGCCGTATGCTGGTGGGGCACGCGATGGATGGCCGCTATCTCGGCTTTGAGAATGCCGAGATCATGACGCACCTGCCGCAGGACGGTGAATGGCGGCATTACACTGGCGGACTGCCGCCGCAGTTGCGCCCGCCTGTGGGTATCGGCCGTGAGGGGTATATGCCCCATATCCGCATTGATGCGCTGCTTAATCTGCTGTTGGGAGACAAGGTGTAATGAGCGCCTCCGACGATCGACTGGACAATGAACCCGGCGCGAAACCCGCGCCCAAGCCCCGCCGCCAGACCAGAATCGAAAACCTGGAGGTGGAGGAGCCTGCAGCGCACGAGCGCGCCAGCACCCGGGTGGAGTCCCTGGCAGATGAGCCCGGAGAGTTACCGCGCTCTATTACCACCGGTGAATCTCTGCCGGACAAGATCTCGTTTTCAGAATTGCGTCTGCCATTTTTTCGCCTTCGGATGTGGAAGCCGGCACTGCTTGCCGGTCTGGCGTTGGCATTCGGGGCGGTTTTCTGGGAGTTGCGCCAGTTTTTCTACTGGGCCGCAGATATGCACTGGACCCTGGGGCTACTGGCTGGAGTTATTATCGGGGCGCTGGTGCTCACCATGGCCAGTGCGGTGTGGGAGTATTTTCGCGCCGGTAAACCACTGAGAAAGTTGCAGAAAACCCAGCAACTCGCGGCGGAGGTGCGCGACAGTCGCGCCACCGATGCGGTGGCACCACTCAATCAGCAGCTGCAGGAGTTATTTGCCGGTAAACCGCAGGGCGCGCTATTGGCGAGGGTGCAGGAGGAAACCCCGGACTACTACGACAACAGTGAACTGCTGCGCCATCTCGAGCTCAATTTTTTCGAGGCGCTGGATCAGGAGGCGCTGCGGCGTATTGTCCGCCACGCAACCACCACCGGTGCGCTGGTGGGGCTGAGTCCGTTCACTACGCTCGATGTGCTCGTCGCTCTGCGCCAGTCCATGCGAATGATCGACGATGTGGCACAGATCTACGGTGTGCGCCCCTCCATGGTGGTGCGCTGGCGCCTGTTCAAGAAAATTCTCGCCCTGGTGGCCTACAGTGGCGCCAGTGAGTATGCCGTCAGTGAACTGTGGCCGGAACTGGTGGGTGACAGCATGCTGAGCACCGTGTCTGCACGCCTGGGGCAGGGCATGGGGGCGAGTTTGTTTATGGCACGTATCGGTCTGGCCGCAGTGCACAGCTGCCGACCTATCCCCTTTTCTGAAAAGCAGAGGCCGCGACTCGGTGCGCTCACCAAGCGTATCGCCAGTAGTCTCAAGGAGCGCTTGCTGGGGCGCGAGCAGAACCGCTGGCCGGATGAGGCTGTGTCACGGTCTGCAGCGGCAAAGGTTTCGGCGCGACGGAGCGATAACCGTGGGCCCGGGCAGGTAGATTGATATTGCGCAGTTTCCGCCTGCGTAAATGCGGCAGGCCCCGAGGGGCCTGCATGCGCATTACTGGAACTGCTTTTTCATCAGTAGGCGGGTGTGGTGCTGATCCACCAGGGTGGCCAGCGTTTCGTAACGGCTCTTGATGAATGGTCTGGGATTGTTGGTGCCGGACTCATCCGGGTACTCGACCCCCTCACGCACCAGTTGCAGCTCCTTTGCCAGCTCTTTCATGGCATCGAAAATAGCTTTGGTGTTTTTGTCGTCGTAAAAAACGCGGCTGTTCGCGGTATCGTTCAGGTACTCGTCGCACTCACCCAGCCACTCTGCACGCTGATTGAGAAAGTTGATGGTGTTGCGAATACCGCCCTTATACTCCGGTTTGAAGTTCTCGTTGACGTACTTTCCTAAACTGCGCATACCCGAGTCTACAAACTGTTCTACCAGGCCGTCACAATAGCTTTCGGTCAGGTAGGAAGGGTGAGTTTTGGCAGACACTGAAGTACTGCACAGCGCAATCAGGCTCGTCATCATCGCCGCTTTTAGCGGCAGGAATTTACACTTCTGCGCGAGGCTGTGGGAAGGCGCGGCTTTTGATCTGTGAAACGTTTTCATTTTGCATGCCCTGCTGTTGTTTTCGCTATCAGGCTTGTTATTGTGATAAACGTCACATGAATAACGAAACGCCAATCTGATGTCAACGGCTTTTAAGTATGATTAGTCAGTAATGTGCTATTTGCTGAACCAGTACCGGTTTTTCAATGCAAAATCGGTGTAGTGGCACCCGGTTGTTGTGTGTTTTTTGTTGGGTTAATGAAGAAAATTTGAGCGTTTCGGTTTCGCGGGAATCCGGGGCGCAACTTGTGTTAGGAGTGGATTTTGTCAGAGTTTGATTTCGATCTTTTCGTAATTGGCGCAGGCTCCGGTGGCGTGCGTGCCGCTCGAATGGCCGCCGCTACGGGTATGCGTGTGGCTGTCGCCGAAGATCGGTACATGGGCGGCACCTGCGTCAATGTAGGGTGTGTGCCCAAAAAGCTCTTTGTGTACGCAAGTAGCTATCGCGAGGCGTTCGAGGACGCGCAGGCCTACGGATGGCAGGGGCAGACCGAGGCCAGCTTTGTGTGGCCGACCCTGCGCGACAACAACGCCAAGGAAATTACGCGGCTCAATGGCATCTACCGCAAGCTGTTGGGTAACGCCGGGGTGCAGATTATTGATGGTCGCGCCAAATTGACCGGTCGCCAGGAGGTGGTGGTTGGCGATAACACCTATACCGCTGAGCGTATTCTTGTGGCTACCGGTGGCTGGCCTTTCGTGCCGGACTTTCCCGGTAGCGAGCACGTGATTACCTCCAATGAGGTGTTTTCCCTGGAAGTCATGCCGCAACGTGTACTCGTGGTCGGTGGTGGCTATATCGCGGTGGAGTTCGCCGGAATCTTCGCCGGGTTGGGAGTCGAGACGCACCTGTCGTACCGTCGCGATCTGTTCCTGCGCGGTTTCGACCGGGATATCCGAAACTTTGTGCGTGACGAGATGGGTAAAAAGCAGGTGAACCTGCATTTTAACCACGATGTGAAATCCATCGAGAAGCAGGTCAACGGGAGTCTCAAGGTAATTGATGCCGAGGGTGGTGAGCTAGAGGTTGACGCAGTGTTGTACGCCACCGGCCGCAAGCCCAATACCCGCGGGCTGGGTCTGGAGAGGCTGGGTGTGGTACTGCACAAGGACGGCACCATCGGTGTGGATGATAACTTCCGCAGCAGCGTGACCTCGATTTATGCTCTCGGCGATGTGACCGGCGGCCCGGAGCTCACACCGGTGGCGCTGGCCGAGGCCATGGCGCTGGTC
>NZ_LZDE01000323.1 GCF_002009015.1 Microbulbifer mangrovi
CGCGCTGGTCCACCTACGATGCCGCGCGCACCGGGCTGAAACGGCCGGAAGACCTGCCCGTCAGTATTCAGGAACGCGCCTGGACATCGCCAATCTGGTACACCCCTGACGCACAACCGCAGTAGGGAAGATCCGCCTGCGCGTCCGGTATCACTCGGGAAATACCTTTTCCCGGTTGCCGCGCCGCAGGCGACTGAAATACTGTAATTCCCAGGGTCGCAGTGCCACCAGCAGACTGGAACCGTAACGCTCATTCAGCGCCAGCGCACTGTCGGCGTCGTGCAACTCATCAAACTGCTGAAGTAGGCGATCCATTTTTTTCATCAATTCGGCGTTCGCGGCCCGCGACAACATGCCCGTGCGGAACACGAGTTTTTCTCCGGGGCCGGAGAAACTGGACGCCAGGAACTCCGGCTGTATTTCCCTCTGAAACAGCTGCTGTATCGGTCCCTTGGGGAGCCAGTGGAATTCTTTTGCCACGATCAGCCGGTAGCGGTTGAGCGGCATTAGCTCGATCAGCTTTAGCCGGTCGAGACGCGCCAGCAACTGAATGCTTTCGGTCTCACTCAAATCGTAGGTTTCGAGAATCTGCTCGATGGTCCAGTGGTTGAGTACACAAACCGCCATCAACAGCAGATGAGGGTCCGCGGCCACTTCGCGCTCCTGCTCTTCGCTGAGGGTGGCGATGCCCCGTCGCGCCTCTGCCGCCTTGCGCACCAGCTCCGCAAAATCCAACCCGGCGATACGACACAGGGATTCGAGCCGGTCAACGGATAAAGTACCGCCGGTTAACATGCGCTTGATACTGCTCTCCGACAGGTCCAGCTGCCGCGCAATCTCCACGTAGGTCACTCCCCGCGCCTTCAGTTCGCGCTTCAGCGTCTTCATTAGCGCCTGTACCTGGCTCATTGCTCTCCTCCCTTGAAACTACCCATAGAACCCTGTCTCGCAGAGCCACAACGGTATCACCATTTGATACTTTCTAGCTCAATCGACGCGACTTTTTCAAATTCAGGTGATTCCTGCGAGCCTTTACCGATAGATTCCTCAGCAATGCGTGCCCTGGTGGCGCGCATTCCCAATCCGCCCCTGTTGGCATATGGAGGAACCGACAATGCAAGGTTTATGGCGCAATACCATCGGCTGGTGTGTGTGTTTACTCATGGGCACCATGGTACCGGGGCTCGCTGTGGCCGCAGGCCTGCTCACACCGGCGAACAGCAATCTGCCCCAGTTGGAAATCAAGGAGCACCACGTCAACGTGGTCATCGAAGACGGCTACGCCATCACCGAGGTGGACCAGACGTTCGCCAATCCGCACGACCAGGAGCTGGAAGCCATTTACACCTTTCCGGTCCCGGCAAAAGCCTCGGTGGGAGAATTTACCTACTGGATAGATGGCAAGCCAGTGACCGGTGAGGTGATGCGCAAACAGCAGGCGCGCGCACTGTACGAACAACAGAAATCCCAGGGCAGACGAACCGCCCTGACCGAACAGGATGAGTACCGCAGCTTCGACAGTCGCGTCTATCCCGTGCTGCCAAATGACACCGTGCGTATCCGTCTGGTGTACATCCAGCCGGTACACGCCGAACTCGGTATCGGGCGCTACGTATATCCACTCGAAGAAGGGGGTGTGGATGAGGAACGTATGGCGTTTTTCACCTATCAGGAACACGTGCAGGAAGCCTTCAGTTTCAAGCTGACAATGCGCTCCTCCTACCCTATCGACCAGTTCCTGATGCCCGCTCACCCGCAGGCACAAGTACAACGCGCTTCGGACCAGGAATGGCAGGTGTCATTCGCCAATTCAGCCGGCGCCGCCGCGTTTGCCGATGCTGAAGACCATACGCAAGGACAGCTACCGGAATCGATGACCACAGCAACACCGACTAATGGCAGCGCGTTTACCCTAGACAAGGACATTGTCGCCTACTGGCGACACCAGCCCGGCTTACCCGGTGCCGTGGACATGGTCACCTACCGCCCCGAAGACAGCGACCGCGGTACTTTTATGCTGACACTGACACCGGGGGATGACCTGGGTGAAATATCCCAAGGGCGCGACTGGACCTTTGTGCTCGACCTCTCCGGCTCCATGGCAGGGAAATATCACAGCCTTGCAGAAGGTGTGCGCAAAGGGCTGGGCAAACTGCAGCCGGGAGATCGCTTCCGTATGGTGCTGTTCAACGACCAGGCCCGTGAACTGACCAGTGGCTATGTCGCCGTCAATGACGCCAACGTGCGTCACTATTTGCAGTTGCTGGAATCGACTCAGCCTGACGGCGGCACCAACCTGTTCGCCGGCCTGAAAACCGCATACAACGGACTCGATGCCGATCGCCCCAGTGCGGTAATCCTGGTGACGGACGGCGTCGCCAATGTGGGTGTGGTTGCGAAGAAGGCCTTCCTGCAACTGCTCGAACAACACGATATCCGCTTGTTCACCTTCGTGATGGGCAACAGTGCCAACCGTCCGCTGCTGGAGGGCATGGCCAAGGTATCCAACGGATTCGCCATGAACATTTCCAACAGCGATGATATTTCCGGTCGGCTGGTGCAGGCGGCGGACCAGTTGCGCCACGAAGCCTACCGGGATATCTCCCTGAGTATTTCTGGCACCAAGTCAGGATTCAAGGTACGCGATATGAGCCCGGCACAGATCGGCTCCCTGTACCGCGGCCAACAGCTGATCGTGTTCGGTCACTACTGGGGCGATGGTCCGGCGAAGCTCGATATCCAGGGCAAGGTTTCAGGCCGCGAGGTCCACTACCGCTCAGACTTGAAGTTCCCGGCAACCGATACCCGCACCCCGGAACTGGAGCGACTCTGGGCTTATGCCGCCATAGAAGATATCCAGAACCGCATGGATTACCTAGGCCACGACAGCGACAGTGAAGACGCCATCGTCGGCCTTGCAGTGGAGCATGGGCTGGTAACGCCTTACACCTCAATGGTAGTGGTGGAAGAACAGGTATTCGAACAACAGGGCATTGTCCGCAACAACAAGGCCCGCGTAGAACGGGAAAGAAACGCCCGCGAAAACCGGGCCGTAGCACCAGTCCAGGATAACCGGCAGGACAGTGCGCAACCGGCCTTCAGCGGCAAACGCGCCTATCCCCGCAGCAGTGGCGGGTCGACAGGTCCGGTTATGATCCTGCTGTTACTTGGCGTAATCCTGTTGCGCCGGCAAACTCGCCGACATGCGGTCGGAAATTAATCCATTAACAAAAATTTCAGGGCCTCAGCGGGCCCTGTTTTTTTTGCGTAATGCGCAAGTTATCCTGTTTAGCTTGGAATGTTGTGTAACATTCAGTCGCGACGGTTTTGATACAAACGCTGCACCACAGCCAATACGACCGCAGTTGTCCACCCGAACATGATGATGCCGATGGCGGCCTGAAAAGAAGACAATAAACGCAAGCTGCCTTCGAGCACGATATCCCCGTAACCCAGTGTGGTGTAAGTCACCATGGAGAAATAGATCGCTGGCTCGCCTTCACTGAAGACTCCCAGCCACCGGTAAACCAATGCCCAGGTCATGACTTCGGCTACGGATGCAAAGAACATCAGTAAAACCACGGCCGACACCACCACTGGTCGGCCTGTGGGAAGGAATGGATGAGCCGGGTGTAACGCAGCGATATAGCGGCTCCAGCGGATAGCGACTGTCATCGCTATCGCGTGAATCATCGTATTCACCACCAACAATACCGATGCGATTAACAAAACTTTAAATAGCATCTTCTCACTTCAACGCGCTCTCACTCGCGAAACACCTTGAGTCAGCATCCGGTGTGCTGTTGCATTTCTTCGCGAGGCTCTGGTGGCACCAGCTCAATCGATGACAGGTGTTGCCGCATCTCTCAGCACCCGTCCAACCCCGCTATCACCTGGCCGATGGCTAGATTAAGAAACAAAGAATGGCGACACAGATACCATCGTTATCCACTGCAGAGGAGCCAAGGATTAAAAATTGACGACATACCTAGACACTATCGAGCTTAGACCTTGCAGTAATAAGACACCTAAATAGCTTCGCCACATAATATTCTCTCTAATATCGTCGGTTAAATACACCTACGCGGCGTAATCTCAACCAATATCTAGAAATTCATTAACCGCGCTTTTAAAAAAGTTTTTTGGGGATGACCAGCCCCTTGTCCGCATAGCACTCAAGGCGCGTCTTTACCGTTAACTCCAAAAGTGCGGTGGCAGAACAAACTAAAGCCCCCTCCGCGAGGCCGAAAAAGCTGAGGTTTTTAACACGATGAAACGCTTACTGGTTATCTTGCTGATGAGTTTTCCCTTCTGTCTGGCGCAGGCACAAAGCTACGGCCGACCAGAGACTTTCGGTGGCGGCCCACCGGATCGCTGGATGGTGGGTGCCGAAGTCTATATCTGGGGCGCCAGTGTTAGTGGGGATACCAGAAGCGGCGACAGTATTGATATTGACTTTGATGAGCTGCTCGAAGACCTGGAAATGGGCTTCATGGGCACACTGGCCGCCAGTCGCAACGAGTGGACGGTGTTTGCGGATATGATCTACCTGAATGCCTCCGACGATATCCGGCAAACCGTTCGCTTTCGAGGTGAACTCTTTCGTGTCGGCGCAGATATTGACCTTCAGGGCTTTGTTTCCACGCTGGGCGGCGCCTACCGTTTTTATGAGACGGATACCACGCGGCTTAACCTGACATTCGGCGCGCGCTATCTGTGGCTCGACGTGGATGTCACAGGACGCTTCGATCGATTCCGCCGCTTTAGAATTGGTGATTCAGATAGTGTCTGGGATGCTGTGGTCGGCTTCCGCGGCAAGACGGATATTGATGAGCGCTGGTATCTTACCTACTACGCCGATGTAGGCGGGGGCGACAGTGACTCGACCTGGCAGGCACTGGCGGCAATCAATTATCGCTGCTACCGCTACGATATTGTCGGTGGCTATCGCTACCTGAAATGGAATTTTGACCGCTCGCCATATTTTGATGACCTGGCGCTGAGTGGCCTATTCGCCGGCGTCAAATTTTCGTTTTAGCAGCCCGGTCACCTTATTAAATTTCCGTGACATACGATGGAATATGCTGCCACTTACGGAGCCATTTCCTCCGGGGTGCTAGATTTTTTCAGAAAACTTTACTCTAACCTGGTTCCGCCAATGCACCGTTTACTTAAGCTTATCTGCCTGGCTACAGCCGCTATCCTATTTGGCTCCGCCCAAGCCGCTTATGCACAGTCAAACGTCTCGACCCCACCTTCCATAACAACACCAGACAAGGTGGAGTCGCGCATAGGCACACTGGAATTCGACGACGGCATGCCAAGCGAGGAGACCAGCAAAAAGGTTTATGAACAGCTGGATCTGGCCCACGCGGTACGCGCCTTTTCCGACACCATGCGCGGGGTGAGTATCCACGCAATGCGCAAGGGCCTGCGCGATATCGGCGTCAAGGATAACGAGGTATTGGTTTTTTCCCAGCTAATGGACGCCAAGTCGCTATTCCTCACCGCCAACGCGGACACAGTGTATCTGATGGGCGGCTACGATCTCAGCAACGGTCCCCTGGTCCTGGAGGTGCCACCGCAGGTGCTCGGCACGGTGCAGGATGCATGGTTTCGCTGGGTGATCGACATCGGTATGCCGGGGCCGGATCGCGGTGAAGGCGGAAAATACCTGATCGTGCCCCCGGGTTATGACGGTCCATTACCCCAGGGTGGCTTCTACGTAGCGCACTCCAAAACCATCCATGGCGTATGGTTTGCCCGCGCCTTCCTGGAAAACAACAACGATCCAAAACCGGTGGCCGAACGCATCCGCAAGTTCACCAGGGTCTATCCGTACAACCCCGGCGGCGTCGGCACCTCCGTCGCTGAATTCCTCGCCGGCAAAGCCAAGCTTGGCAAACCCACCAAGCCCGCCGAAACAGTATTTCATGAGGGCAGTGGCAAGGTGATGAATACCGTTCCGCCAAACGACATGTCGTATTACGAAATGCTGAACGCGGTGGTGCAGGAAGAACCAGCGACTTCGCTTGACCCGGAACTGATGGGGCCTATCGCCGCCATCGGTATCGTCAAAGGCAAGCCGTTCGCACCGGACGCGCGCATGAAAAAAATTCTTGAGGAAGCGCTGAAAATCGGCAATGCCACATCGCGCACCCTGTTAATGAATCCGCGGGATCGCAGTTGGTTCTATTACGACGATTCCAACTGGCAGAACATGCTGTTTGTCACCGGTTACGAATTCGAGACGCCGATTCCATTGATCACCAAACAGGGGGTCAAGCCATTCCCGACCACCGGCTACCGCCAGCTCGATGCACGCCAGGCGTTCTTTTACGGCGTTACCGGTATCACCCCGGCCATGGCCATGCGTCTCACCGGCATCGGCTCCACCTACCTGTGGACCCTGACGGATTCGGACAACAACTATTTCGATGGTTCCAAAACTTACAAGGTCACCCTGCCGAAGAATATCCCCGCCGAGAAGTTCTGGTCGTGGACCCTGTACGACACCATGACGCGCTCGATGCTCGATACGCCGCAGCGCTATCCACGGGCCGGCAGTCAGAGCTACCCATCTCCCGCCGCCGAGGCCGCCAGTGACGGATCTATCACCGTATATTTCTCGCCGGAACAACCGGATGGCGTGGCTAGGGGGAACTGGATCCAGACCATTCCGGGCAAAAGCTTCTTCCCGATTTTGCGCCTCTATAGTCCACTGGAACCCTTTTTCATGAAACAGTGGCGCCCAAGTGAGGTAGAACGGATGAAGTGATCGAATTCAGCCCTCGAAGCCCACTTGAAAAATTGAAGGGTTAGCAGCGCGGGCCGGCCGTTCTAGTACCGGCCCCACGCTTAATTACCAGGCGCCACCCGATGGTCACCCTTTCCCCTGCAACCTCGCCACCTCATGCTACTTTTACTGTTGCCTTTGAGAATTTCTGATAATTATTTATTCGCTATCTGCAGCGCCATTCAATCAAAACTGGGGCGCCATTAACTCAAGATACGACGAGCGGCCAGCCAACGATAATCAGGCCGCCAGCGTCAACCGGTGTTAAACGGAGTTAACAATGAAAAAACTCAAGCTGGCCGCTTGCTTGGCATTTTTATTCCCAATTATTGCGCAAGCGCAGATCCCTGTTTCCGATGTAGACCTTACCCGTTTTTACGTGCGTGTCGGGGCCAGCTTTGTTTATCCCGATGACAATAACACCTCACTCAAATACTATCTTTTGCAGGACTGGGAGCTCTACAGAACCCGCTGGGAAATCGAGGACGACACCACCTGGAATGTTTCCGGTGTATGGCGGCCGCTGCCTTATCTGGGTATTGAAATGCTGTACGTGGGCGATTCCGATCACTCACTGCTATTGCAGAATTTCCGCGCCCGCCCCGGGCGGGACAATATCCACTTCGGACGATTCAGTGCTTCTTCCGCCAACCTGTTCGTCAACTGGTATATGACTGACCTCGACTGCCTGGGGCAACCCTACATCGGGGTCGGTGTAAATTATTCCGACTATTACGATGACGATCTCTATCCAGAATTCCAGCACTACTTATACGGCAGTGGTATGGCAACGGGCCCCGGGCATTTCGGGATGACCCACTCCTGGGGCGCCAGTGCACAGTTGGGTATAGACTGGCGCCTGGGTCGCGGGTTTATGCGCTCCTGGCTGATCAATGCGGCGGTGATCTACACCGATTCCAACCTCGATACAGAAGTTACCTACCCAACCACACTCGGCTACGAACGCCTGTATTCAGACTTTGAAACCAATCCCTGGACTCTGAATCTGGGTATTACCTATGAGTTCTGATTCAGTATTCCGGCGACACTCAGGTTTTTGGCTCATGCTTGGGTTGACGGTGTTCCCCTTGAGTGCCGTTGCCGACTGCAGTCCGGGTAATACCGGTACCGCCGGGCCCGACCAGATATTGTGTGACGAAGACAACGACGCGGCGGGGGCCGACGTAAACAGCCTGGGAGGCAACGACACCCTGGATCTGAATGGTGGAACCATTGGCAATGTGGACGCAGGGGAAGGTGATGACCAGGTCAACGTGAATGGCGCAGTCGTCGAAACCAGCCTGCTTACAGGCAATGGTAACGACACCGTCATCATGGACGTTCGGGATTCGGAAATCGGGAACTACTTTGGCGGCGGGCTGGATACCGGCGCGGGGGACGATCGCCTCGAGCTTTACGATGGACTCATCTTCGTTGCCGATATGGGCGCCGGCGACGATTACGTGTTACTCGATGGCGGCTTTATTTATCAGAATCTGCTACTCGGCGACGGCGACGATACCCTCTACCTGGACGAGGGCCTGGTTTACAGTGTCGATGGTGGAAATGGATCTGACTATATAGAAATAGATGCCTATGCCTACGAAGGCGATGCCATTCTCGATGGCGGCGATGACCTCTACGCCGAAGACGGCTACGTTGACACCCTGCGCTTCAAACTGGATCACCTGATTGACGGCAGTGACCTGCGCAACTGGGAGCGGATTATCGTCAACGGCAGTACACGCTTACGCCTGTTTAATGACCTGTTTGTTGGTGGTGGCAGCGATGGGCGGGAGGCTCTGGGGCTGGATATCCGCTTTGGCGCCATTGTTGAACCCACGGAATCTCAATTCACAATTTTTGGCGATGTAAACAACGCTGGCACCCTGTTACTCGCAAATGAGGAATTCAACCGTCTCGATATCAGCAGCCACGCAAATGGACGTTTCGGAAATTATGACGGGCGCGGGCGCGACGCGCGCCTGTGGATGGATACTACGCTCGCTGGGGATAATTCCCCTACAGACTTCCTGTCTATCGAGGGTAACGCAAGCGGGCGCACCTTCGTGCGTATTTATAATGCCGGCGGTGACGGTGCAATCACTACCGGCAATGGTATTCCCGTTATCCACGTTGGTGGGGATAACCCGCGCAGTGCTTTTGTTCTCGACGGCGATTACCGCGGCTACGACAGACGTCCGGCTACTGTCGGCGGTGCTTACGGTTACAGCTTGCATCGCGGAGGAATAAACAACTCGGACAACGGTACCTGGTACTTGAGATCGACCATCACTGATCCCTTCACCGATAGCGGCGACCTTATTCCGCGTTGGCAACCGGGCGCTGTCCTTTACGAAACCTATGCCCAGGCGATCCGCAGGATGAACGCACCAACCACGCTGCGCAAGCGTGTGGGCAACCGCTTCTGGGCCGGGACCAGTCACCGAGATCGCGGTGTCTGCTGCTACGGCAATGCCATCGAACGCGCGATTGACGGCGGCGGCCTGTGGATAAGAGGAAGTTCCGCCTACAGCGAAAACGATCCCGAGCGGTCAACATCCTATGCACAGTGGCAACAGGACTTTGGACTGATTCAGTTAGGCGCAGACTTTTCCTTTGATCCGGCGGTTTACCGGGGACGCCTGATTCTCGGTGTTTTTGCCCAGTACGGCTACGGCAGTACGGAGCTGGATAGCTTTTTTGGGCACGGCGATATTCGCACCGATAACTGGGGCATTGGCAGTACCTTTACCTGGTATGGCAGTCAGGGTAGCTACGCGGATATCCAGGCACAGTTCAACTGGTTCGACTCCGATCTTTACTCTCACGAGCTGTGGTATCTCGGTACCGGTAACGATGCCATTGGCTTCAATTTTTCCGTTGAGGGTGGGCACAGTTTCAGGTTGTGTGACTTTTACTCCATCACTCCCCAGCTGCAGCTGGCCTATACCGCTGAAGATATCGATGACAATTTCGACCCTTACGGCGTCTACCTGGAAGACACCGATAACCAGGGTGCATTTGCCCGACTGGGTGTGGCGTTCGAGCAACGGGTGAGCCAGCGCGTCAACCGCAATATGTACGGTCAACTGCTGCTGGAACGCATCGGACTCTATGCCATCGCCAATGCGTTCTATTACTTCGACGACAAGACGGAAGTGGATGTTTCCGGCAGCGCGCTTTATCAGGCACGCGACGACTGGTGGGGCCAGCTGGGGATAGGGTTTACCTACGACCAGTGCGGCGACCGCTGCTCGGTCTACGGAGAGGTCGACTATGCGACCAGTATGGATAATTTCGGGGACAGCTATCAGGCGAGCCTCACATTCGGCTTCCGCTTCAAATGGTAGTCGGGAACACTGAATGTCCGCATACAGCCGAGGGTTAGCCTGCCCCCCGCTTTTATTTATAATCGGCGAATGACTGATCCTGGCAAGACCGCTTTTCTCTCAACCTATCCAGACCATTGGCGCAATCTACTGTGGGCGCTGACCAGTCGCGACATCAGTACACTCACTTCCCTGCCCTGGCTCCCGAGCGAACGACGCGCAGAATTGGGCAATTTTTTTGCCGCACCCGCGACGCGCGCTTCGCTGGAGAATATTTTGCAAATGTTCGTGGAGCCGGCCAGCAGCCGGCGCCTGGGGGTTTACTTCGAAAACCTGTGGACGTTCGCTTTCCGATATCACCCTCAGTACCACCTGATTGCGCGCAATCTCCCGCTCAGAGTTGTAGGCAAGACTCTAGGTGAACTGGATTTTGTGGTGCGCTATCTGCCCGATGATGTCACCGAACACTGGGAAGTCGCAGTGAAGTTCTATTTACAGGTCGCAGATGTCTGGGTCGGCCCCGGCCTTAAGGACCGCCTGGATATCAAACTTGCACGCACCCGGGACCACCAGCTTCCGATCATCCACCAGCCTGAGGTCGAGCCACTTCTGCGCGACCAGGGTATTGAGATTCAGCGGCAATGGACCCTGATGCCCGGACGCCGCTTTCGCCCACTGGACACCGCCACAACCGGTGAGGATTACTGGTGGTCCGACTGGCCGAGCTTCCTGCAAGCCTTTGCTGACAAGCCCTGGCACTGGCTGCAACTGCCCAAGCAGTGCTGGCTGGCCCCCTGCACCGCCACCCACGATACGCCGCCGGCGGCATTGACCGATGCCACACGCGCAATCAACGAGAAACTAAAAGCCCGGGGTCCGCTGTGTGTGGCCGCTGTGGATAAACACCGCGAGGTCACCCGCGGGTTTATCGTGCCGGATGACTGGGCTTCCCGGGCTCAGCTCGCCATTCCCTAGCAAATGAAATGACTGCCGAACTTGACACCAGTCAATCCTCGTTTACAATTTTCAGAAATTTCTGAAAGTTAAGAACATAATGAAACTCTCCAGTCAGGCGCAGGCCTTCGTACTGCATTTTGGTGAAATGGGTAGCCGCTGGGGCTTCAATCGCACCGTCGGGCAAATGTTTGCCCTGCTGACGATCCACTCCGAACCGGTAAACGCCGACCAGCTGGCGGAGGCGCTGAAGATCAGTCGCGGCAATGTGAGCATGGGGCTCAAGGAATTGCAGGCGTGGCGCCTGATCGAATTGCATCACCAGCCCGGTGACAGAAAAGATTATTTCACCGCGGCCGGTTCCATCTGGGATCTCGCCCGCACGGTATTTGAAGAACGCCGCAAGCGCGAACTGGACCCCACCCTCACTCTGTTACGACAGCTGCTGTTGACCGATCCTAGAGACCCGCAGGAAGCTCAGGCGCAGGAGCGCATCCAGGAAGTCTATAGCCTGCTGGAAATGCTCGACCAGTTCGCCAATACCCTGAGCAAACTGGAGCACAAGGACCTGATCCGGCTCATGAAACTCGGCTCGGGACTGAACAAACTGCTGGATCTCAAGGCCGGCGCCAAGTCGAAAAAGACCAATAGCTAAATCAAGGGAGAAGCGCACCCCCCAAACGTTCCCGGCACCCGCTGTAACCCACCCGCGGCCGATGGCCGCCTGCCACCGAGGTACCTATGCTGGACACTCTGATGCTGTCGCGAATACAGTTCGCCACCAATATCAGCTTTCATATTCTGTTCCCCACCATCACCATTGCCCTCTGCTGGATCCTGTTCTTTTTCAAACTCCGCTTTGATCTCACCGGTAACCCCGTGTGGATGCGCGCTTACCGGTTCTGGGTAAAAATATTTGCATTGACGTTTGCGCTGGGCGTGGTGAGCGGTATCACCATGTCGTTCCAGTTCGGCACCAACTGGCCGGGCTATATGGAAAAGGTGGGCAATATTGCCGGGCCTCTGCTGGGTTACGAAGTACTCACTGCGTTTTTCCTGGAGGCCACCTTCCTCGGCATTATGCTGTTCGGTATCAAGCGCGTGCCGAGCAGGGTACACACCTTCTCCGCACTGGTCGTGGCCATCGGCACGACGCTCTCCGCATTCTGGATTCTCGCGCTCAATTCGTGGATGCAAACGCCGGCGGGCTATGAGATCCGCGATGGTGTGGTGCATGCAACGAACTGGCTTCAGGTCATCTTCAACCCTTCCTTCCCCTACCGCTTGGTGCATATGCTTCTGGCGTCGGGGCTGACGGCAGCGTTTTTTGTTGCCGGCCTCTCCGCTTACCGAATTCTGAAAGGGGATGAAAAACAGGCGCCGCGTCTGGCACTGAAAACCGGTCTGATCCTGGCCGCGGTGCTGGCCCCCCTGCAGGCATTTGTCGGCGACCTGCACGGGCTCAATACCTTCGAGCACCAGCCGCAGAAAATCGCCGCCATGGAAGGGGTATGGGAAACCGAACAGGGTGCACCGCTGCTGCTGTTTGCCATTCCGGATGAGGAAACCCGCAGCAATCACCTGGCCGTGGGCATCCCCAAGCTGGCGAGCCTGATTCTCACCCACCACAGCGATGGCGAGATCCGCGGCCTGAATACATTCGAGGGCGACCACCCACCGGTCAAGCCGCTGTTTTTCGGCTTCCGCATTATGGTGGGCATGGGCCTGCTGATGATGGCAATTGCCTGGGTTGGCTGTTATCTGCTGCGCAAGCCACAGGTACCACGCACCTTTCTCAAAGTGCTTGTAGCGATGACTTTTTCCGGCTGGGTGGCCACTCTGGCGGGCTGGTACGTAACCGAGGTCGGCCGCCAGCCGTGGCTGGTCACCGGGATTCTCACTACCGCAGATGCGGTTACTCCGGTTGCGCCGGCCAATGTGGGGCTTTCACTCACCCTCTACCTGATTGTCTACGTAATCCTGATGTGGGCATATATCCACACCCTCAAACGCATGGCGCTCAAGTCGGTGTATGTGGAGGAGTTTGAAACCAACGAGCCCGCACCAGATGGCAGCCTCACCAATCTGCCCGAATCCAAAATCGCCGGAGGTACCCGATGAACAGCTTGAGCGCAATTTCCAGTAGTGGCGACTGGCTGCCGGTGGTGTTTATCGGGCTGATGGGGCTGGCGGTACTCGCCTACGCGATTCTCGATGGCTACGACCTGGGTGTGGGCATCCTGTTGCCCATGGGCGAGCAGGATGAGTGGCAGCGCGACACCATGATCGCGTCGATCGGCCCCTTCTGGGATGCCAATGAAACCTGGCTGGTACTGGCGATTGGCCTGCTGCTGATTGCATTCCCGGCGGCACACAGTCTGATCCTGATGCATCTGTATATCCCGGTGGCGATCATGTTGATCGGGCTGATCATGCGCGGGGTGGCGTTCGACTTTCGCGCCAAGGCGGCGGTGGATCACAAGCTCGCGTGGGATCGTACCTTCAAGATCGGCTCGCTGGTTACTACGCTCACCCAGGGCTATATGCTCGGCCAGTACGTGATGGGCTTTGACCAGAGCCTGCCTGCCCTGCTGTTCTGCGGCATCAGTGCTCTCGGAGTGACCGCGGCCTACAGCTATATCGGTGCCGCCTGGCTGGTACTGAAAACCGAATCCTCACTGCAGACGCGGGCGGTGCGCTGGACCAGAGCGGCCGGGCGCGCATCACTCGTCGGCGTGGTGGCGGTGTGCCTGATCAATCCGCTGGTTAACCCGGGGGTATTCGACCGCTGGTTTACCTTCCCGCTGGTGATGTTTGTGCTGCTGATTCCCACACTGTGTTTTCTCGGTTTTGTGGCCAACGATATCCTGCTACGCCGTTTGCCCAAGGAAGCAGATCGTCACTGTGGTGTGCCATTCGCCATCGTAGTGGGGATTTTCACGCTGTGCTTCAGCGGGCTCGGTTTCAGTTTTTTCCCGGACATCGTGCCCGGCCAGCTGTCCATCTGGGAGGCCGCCAGCGCGCGGGAGTCGCTGCAGTTTATTCTGGTAGGTGCCGTGGTGGTTGTCCCGATGATCCTGATGTACACGGCGTTCTCGTACCGGGTGTTCCGCGGTAAG
Source organism: Microbulbifer mangrovi (assembly GCF_002009015.1). Classification (GTDB taxonomy): domain Bacteria; phylum Pseudomonadota; class Gammaproteobacteria; order Pseudomonadales; family Cellvibrionaceae; genus Microbulbifer; species Microbulbifer mangrovi. Next base: position 14,202 of record NZ_LZDE01000323.1, read on the forward strand.
GCCACCGACCTGCACTATCACTAAGCATTTCCATTCATTGGCACCTAAACAAAAAGCCCCCGGGATTAACCGGGGGCTTTTTATGTGACAATGCTGGTGCAGACAACCGGCCTACTCCTGCCGCTTGCGATATTTTTTTAACACCTTATAGGGTTGCTCCGTGTACCAGGCGTAGCCGCGGCGACGCTCTTCCGATATTTCGTCCACGTCGAAATAGACCTTGCCATCGCGATCGCCAAAGATCGGGCGATCTCCGTCGACCTCGTAAAAGCGCGCCCACAGCGGGTCGGCATCTTCCTCCGGCACCAGTGACGGCAGCTTGCCGTCGCGGCGGTAGCGCAGGCCGTCGATGCGGTGCTTCTCAAACCAGTCTTTGGCATCGTCGATGGACTTCTGGATATGTGCCGGCGGTTGCTCCAGTGACATCAGGAACAGCACCAGGTCGGCGCTCTCACTGGTCGCCAGCGCTACCGGCTCAAAAGCGCGCGCTGCGGTGGGGGCAAAGGTTTCCGCATCGTGCTGGGCGCCCCAGATAGCCGGTTTGCCTTGCACCTCAACCTGGGTGGCAGCCACCATTTCCAGTGCCCGATGCAGGCTGTCTTCGGCCTGTTCACGCAGTGCCTGCGGCAAGAACGTCAGGCGCGGATCATCATTGGCCGCGGCGGCGACAATGGCCAGCAGGCTAGTGATCGCGGTGTCGTTGTAGGTGATGTAATCGTGATACTTGCCCCGCAGCGGGAAGGTCTGCGGCCAGCCGCCGTTGGGATACTGGGCGATCAGGATGTACTTGAGCGCGCGGGTTGCAGAGTTGCAGTAGCGCGCTTCCCCGAGGCTGTTGCACGCATTCGCCATCACCCAGAACTGGGTACTGGTGGCGAGATTGTCGAAGGTGGGTACGTAGCTTTTCTCGGTGCCGAACTGGTAACCCTTCTGTCGTGGCACCCCCATATCGGTGCGCTTGGACCAGCCGCCGGATGGCGTCTGGAAAGTCAGCAGGTTTTCAGCGATCTGGCGCCCTTCCGGCGTGGTGAAAAAGTCGCTATCGGTGGCCGCCTTTTGCGCATCAAAACCAAAGCGCTTGGCTTTTTTCGGCTTGGGAGACTTGTCCAGACCCGCGGCCTTGGCTTCCGCCTTAACTGCGGCCTGGTCCAGCTTGTAGAGCTGCTCCGACATGGCCTGGTATTCGGCCATGGTCTTGGCGGGCCGTAATTGATCCAGCGGATCGGCCTCTGCACTGCAACCGGAAACGCTGAACACCAGGGCCGAGAGCAGCAGGGAGCGGATCGGCAATTGCGTAATTTTCATACAAGAGCTCGCTACGGGATTCTGTCAGGCAGAATTTAATTATTTGGTAAGGCCAAACGATGGTAGCAAAAGCCGTGTTGTGATGAAACTGTCCAACAAACCGGACACAAAAAAGCCGGGACAAGCCCGGCTGGAAGGATGCATTCTGGCCCGCGAGCCTCCGCTCAGGCAGAGGCCCCGGCCAGTTGCGCGGCCTTGGCCCGGCGCTTCTCGCGCGCCGCCCTGCGCTTGCCGCGACGCTGGTTCCAGATATAGATACCGGTAATCGACAGCAGCAGCGGTGACAGGCCAATCACGCACCAGATGATCTTACTCACGAGCCCGGCAAAGTTGCCGAAGTGCAGACGGCGATAGCTGTCGAGAATCTTGGCTCCCAGTGAAGCATCGCGGATATCGTAATTGAGCATATGCTCACCACTCTGGGCGCTGTAGGTGATGTTGCTGGCGTACTGGCTAAGCAGCGGGTTGCCGGTATGTACATCGCCCCAGAAAGTCAGGTTTCTACCGGGCTCCCAAGGGAAGGAAATATAGGTGGTCTCGAAGTTCTGCAGCTGGTTACCGGTGTCGTCCATCAGCGCCTGCAGGGAGAGATCGTCGCTGTACAGCCGCTGCTCCATTTTGTAGTGCTCGTGCCCCTCGGCGTGCTCTTCCATTTCGTGGGCGAAGTGGGTGATGTTCCACCAGGCTCCGGTAAACCCGAGAATCAGCAGCACCGGTGCACCGATAATACCGGTCATTTTGTGCAGGTCGGAAAAGTACACGATCATGCGCGCGTTCCAGCGCAGGGTGAAAAAGTTCTTCCAGAATTTGCGGTACAGAATAAAACCGGTGATGCCGAGCAGGCACAGCAGAATGGAAAACACGCTGGTTACCAGCATGCCCCAGTCTCCCATCAACAGGGTGTAGTGCAGGTCCAGCAGCCAGTCGGTGAGATGATGGGTCAGCCCCATGGGGGCGCGCAGGGGTTCGCCGCTGTACTGGTCGATCAGCGCATAGGTCCACTCGTCGGTGCCGCGCTGCATGGTGTAAACCAGGTCCGCGCGCTCCTTGTCCTGGAACAGCGCCCAGCCGACCACTTCATAGTCCGGGAAATTACTCTGCAGGGACGCCTCCAGCGAATCCAAGCTCAGACGTTCGCGCCCGCCGGACTCTACCCGCACCTTGTCGGCGAGGAGCAGGGAATCAATTTCGTGCTTGAACACCAGAATGCTGCCGGTCACGCAGATGACCAGCAGCGGTACAAAGGCGATCAGGGCCATCCAGCTGTGCAGTTTGAACAGGGTCTTATTCATGATTTTTGGCGGTCTGTAAAAACACAATTTCTAAATACACAAACGGGGCGACGGGATTCAGGCCCGTCGCCCCAGAGGATCACGTCACAGCGTTACCGAATCAGTAGCGCCAGTTGACCGACGCGCTGAAGTTGCGCGGTGCGGCATAAAAGCCCTGATCCCAGTAGAGGCTGCTGATGTATTTCTCGTCGGTGAGGTTTTCCCCATTGAGGGAGAAGCTCAGCTGCTCGGTCACTTTGTAATTGGCGAACAGTTGCAGGGTGGCGTAGGCATCCTGCTCGATGGTGTGGCCTGCAGCGTGCATCCGGGAAATATCGTCCTGCCAATTCAGGCCGCCGCCCACTTTCAGCCGGTCAAGCATCGGCGGGCGGTAGCTGGCGTAAAGGCGCACCGTCTGTGCCGGGATAAAGTCGCGGTTCAGGCCGTTGCCCGCCTTGTTGTCGATATTCACCTTGGCGTAGCTGAACTCCATGTTCAGGCCGTCGATCAGCTCACCGCTCACGGTCAGGTCGAAACCGTCGCTGTCGTAATCACGACCTTCGTAATAGTCGATCATGATCTGATCATTGATCGGATCCGGGGTCTGGCCGGCGAATTCCGCCACATTGTTTTGCTGGGTCTGGTAATAGGCCAGGGTTGCAATCACCTTGCCGCCCAGGAACTGCCCCTTCACACCGACTTCGTCATTCACCCCTTCGGTTGGATCGATAAAGGTCAGGTCTTCGGCGATATCGTCCTGGGCGCGGAACGTCTCGGTGTGGCTCGCGTACAGGGAATAGTTGTCGTCAACCCGGTACACCACGCCGGCGTATGGCAGCACCTTGCCGTCCACCTCGGTCAGCTTGCTGGTGCCGTAACCCACGCCCTCGGCTTCCCAGTTCACGACACGCGCGCCGCCCACCAGACTCAGGTTGTCGGTAACACGGAAGCGGGTCGCGGCAAACACGGCGCTCTGCTCGTATTCGAAGTCACTGCCGGTGAGGCCGTCGGTATACACCGGGCGCACCGGCGTCTCGCCGTTCCACTCGGTGAAGTCACCGATCCACGGGAAACCATTGGTGTAGTCGTACAGGGAAACTTCGGTGGTGGAGCCTTCCGACCAGTTGTAGCCAAACAGCAGGTTGTGCTCGCGGCCCAGCAGGTTGTAGGTACCGGAAGCGCGCACGTCGAAGACGTCCCGGTCTTCTTCCAGGGTGTACTTGCTGGCGTAGCCAATCAGGCCTTCATTGGTTTCGCGATCCGGCAGGCTGTACATGTACAGCAGGTCGCTGTCGCCTTCGATATCTGCGGTGCTGTAGTAGCCCTTTACTTCCCAGCCGTTGGCAAGCTCGTGCTTCAACTCTGCGAAAACTTCTTTCTCGATATTGTCCCAATAGGCCCATTTGGCAGAGGTATTGGAGGACACATCGTAGTTGGTAGCTGTGCCGTCGGAGTACACCAGCGGCAGCGCGCCCCACATGGGGCTGTCGGCGAGACTGCTCTGGTAGCTGGCACCCAGGGTCAGCAGGGTCGACTCACCCAGATCTTTTTCCAGGGCACCGTAGGCTACGGATTTGTCGGTGGCGTAGTAATCCAGATAGGAATCAGCATCTTCCTTGGTCATTACCAGGCGGCCGCGCAGACCGTCGGTCAGGGTGCCGGAGACATCGCTCTCCAGACGCAGGCTACTCCAGGAGCCAGCGATGGCACTGAACGACATCTGCAGATCGTCGGTGGGACGCTTGCGCACCATATTCACGGTGGCAGACGGGTTACCGGCGCCGCTCATCAGGCCATTGGCACCGCGCACCACCTGGATGCTCTCGTAGATAGAGGTGTCGCTCTGGCCGTTGCGGTTGCCGTAGGTGGCGGGCAGGCCGACACCGTCAACCTGGAAGTTGGTGACATCAAAACCGCGCGAAGAATAGTAGGTCCGGTCGGTTTCAACACTCTCAACCTGGATACCGGGGACAGCCAGCAGCGCGTCGTTCAGGTTGTACATGTTGAAGTCATTCAGCTGGGTGCTGCCGATAGCGGACACGGACTGTGGCGTATCCATGATCGACAGACCCAGACCGGTGGCGGTGTCTGCCCCGTCTATCAGGTAGGACTCCGCCTGTTCCCCCACGACTTCTACGTTTTCCACTACATTAGATTTGTCGTCGGCGCTGGCGCTGCCCGCCGCGATAAGAGCAGTTGCCAGCAGAGTACGCGCAAACATGTGCTGTTCTGATTGCATCTTTGTATATCCCCAGAAGATGACCCCATGAATTTGGAACGGGATTCTAAAGAAGCACCCTGGTAAATGCAACTTATTATCATTTAGCTTTAGTTAAGCATGTGGGGAGTCTGCCGCCAGCCCGGCTGACATCGAAATCAACAGCTAGACTTTTATCTGTAACGATTAAATTTTCACCAACCTACTGGAGATACATCAATGGCAATACCCTCTCACGCACTGGAAGCCGATTTCCCCAAATTCGCCCAGACCATTCGGCACTTGCGCGAGGACGACCTCGAGTTCCGTTCCAGCAGCGACAGTTACCACAAGCTGGATAAGGAAATACGTGGGCTCGAAGAACGAGGGATAGCCACCGATGACAATCACTTCAATCAGTTAAAGATACGCCGGGCACACATGAAGGACCGGCTGTACCAACAGATCGTTCGCGAAAACGGCTCGGCCTGATACCAGATCAAGAGCCGGCTGAGGCTGCATCAAGATACGTCGATCAACCACAGGTAACAGCCCCCGGGCGCAAGCCTCCACCGGGCACATATTTCATAAATCTGCCACGGGAAACGACTAAGCTGCCCCCTATTTGAGGCGGCAAAGTGACTCCCGAGCGCAAGAGCCTGAACTGGATTCTGCTGCATAGTGCTGCGATGCTGGCGGTGCTGTGCAGCCTGTTTACAGGATTGCGTATCGCCACCCTGCAGCGTCCGCTGGTCGCCGAGTTCGAGGAGCTGCTGCCACAGGGCGCGCTACACCCGCTGCATTTTTTCAGCGCACTTACCATTTCCCTCTGTGCCCTGTTGTATCTGATTTTTCGCGTCAGGAATGCCAGCTTGAAGAAGCGTCCACTCTGGTGTGGATGGCACAGGGCTATTATCCGCGCCGGTTACCCGCTGCTGGCAGGATCAATTGCCAGTGGCTGGCTTTTGTTTTTTATCGCTGGCGCCAGCGCGCGCGACATCCATTTTTTCTGCGCCCTCGGCATGGGGCTGTACCTGCTGGTGCACGGAGGCTTCTACCTGATTCGCTGGGGGCGCTCTGCACTTTTCCACATTGTGCTTCCCGCGCGGTTGCACCTGGGTATCACCGCACTTGCCGCAGTCCCTCTGCTAGCAATCACATGGCAACTGACCAGCCGACAGAGCCATTACCCGCTCGAGGTAGCAAATATTCCCCTGAGCGATCACGTCCATATCGACGGCAATGCCGATGAGCCCCAGTGGCAAGCCGCCCGTGCCATTACCGTGTATACCGATGGCGGCGCCAACTTCGATCACGGTGCTACCGACGTGACCCTGCGCGCGCTGAGCAACGGCACGGAATTTTTCCTGCTGGCCCGCTGGCGGGACCGGGATAAAAGCCTGGCGCACCTGCCCCTGTTGAAAACCGACAACGGCTGGCAGGTGCAGCAGGAGGGATTCCACGAGTTCAATGAAGTGCGCCATTACGAAGACAAGTTCGCGGTATTGCTCTCTCCCAGCTGCGCGTTTGGCGCCGCCGGCACTGCACATCTGGGCCGCAAGCCACTCTCCGAAAAACCTGCCAACTGGCACGGCAAGGGCTACCACTACAGCACGGACGGCCAGCTGCACGACCTGTGGCACTGGAAGGCTGTGCGCACCAACGATATGTATCTCGCCGACGATAACTTTATCGGCCGGGCGGACCGACCCCGCGCCGGCGAGCGCCGTTATACCGCGGGCTACCAGCAGGATGGCAAGGAGTCCGGCGCTTATGTCATGAACTGGCAGTGGTATCGCCGCGACGGTATTACACCCAAACGATTGCCGCAGAGCCTGGAACAACTGGCTGCTCTGCCCGGCACCGGACAAGGCCCATGGGTTATTCCCTGGTTCGATTATCGCCCGTATACGGACACCGCCGACGCCGACATTCCAGTAGGCAGCGTGCTGCCCTCGGTGATGTACAACTCCAACCGGTTCGAAGGCGATCGCGCCGATGTCCGCGCGCGTGCGCGCTGGCATCAAGGGTACTGGACACTGGAAATGGCACGCAGCCTGGTAACGGGTTCGTCGCTGGATGTCCCCATTGGCGATGGTATCTGCCTGTGGGTTTCCGCATTCGACCGCGCGCAGATTGCCCACACCCGGCACACCCGTGCAATTCGCCTGGCGTTCCCCCAATGAACCGCTGGTATCGCACCTTCGTCGTTACCGGCCTGCCCCTGGCCTTGGGTGTGGCGGCATTCCTTACGCAACCCGCCGCCCCGGGGCCACAGCCATATCATCTGGTGAAAATAGATAACCGCGGCGCAGCGCTCGCTCCCTGGTCCGGTCCGTGGTCCTGTGTGTGTGACAGAAATACCGGCCTGTTGTGGGAAGTCAAAACTGACGATGAAAGTATTCACGACGGGCTCTGGACCTACTCCTGGTACCGGGAAGCAGAAACCGGATTTACAACCGTTGCCACCACATCTCATGCCGTGCCGATACCGGCGACAGGTTCAGAAAACCTCGGCGACTGCTATTTCGAGCCGGACCGCTGCGATACCGCAGACCTGCTTCGCCGCACCCGCGCACAGCAACTGTGCGGTGAACATCATTGGCGACTGCCAACGGCAAAAGAACTACACACGCTGGTCTATACCGATAGTAAAGCGGGTCAACCCTCGATCAATACCGCGTTTTTTCCAAAAACCAAGCGCGGAGATTACTGGACCGCAGACTTCGGAAAACCGTTACTGGGTGTTTACCAGCACCTTGGAAACGGCGCTGAGGCGATCAGTTTCGTGGGAGGGCAACAGGTCACAATTCCGCACCGCAATGCGGCATTTGTGCGCCTGGTGGCGAAAAATTCAAAAAGCTGTCACTAACCGCTCCCACACTCTCCCGCGCAGTACATTTTTTCAAATCAATTCGCCCCACAATAATCCTTCAACAGGACAGTTTTCCCATGAACAATTTTCTGGGTAGTAATCTATGGGCCAGGATCGCGCGCAGCACCGCCTATGCTGCGATGCTCGCAGGGCTATCTGTCGCAGACGCCAATGCGGCCACAAAACATCACCGGCTCGTATGGGATAGTGACGGTCGCAACAGTGCAGTGATCGGCTTTTCTCCCGACGGCAGCAGTAACAATCCGTACGTAAGCTTTGGCTACACCACCGATGAAAGCGGCTGGTCCACTGCCGGTGTTGATACCACCCGCACCTTCGACGGCAGTGTGGTCAGCCATTTCGTACGCCTGGAAAACCTCAGCGCGGATGCGGAAATTTTTTATCGTGTGTGTGATCAGGATGGCTGTGGCGATCGTTTCTGGTTTCGCACCGCGCCACAAAACAACGACCCGTTTGTGGTCGTTGCCGGCGGCGATACCCGCACCGGCCACACCACCCGTCGTCAGGGCAACCAGTTGCTGGCAAAAATTCGTCCGCTGGCAGTGATGCACGGCGGGGACTTCACCGATGCCAACAGCGCTTCGCAGATGCTCGCGTTCCTCGACGACTGGGAGCTGACCTACTCAAGTGACCAGATCGATGGCTACAGCTACCAGCGGATTTATCCCCTGATCCCCACCCACGGCAATCACGAAGACAACAACTATTTCACCCTGTGCCAAGTGTTCGGTGTAGATTTCGATGGCGACAGTAACTGCAATCCGGATGACACTTACGGTGCTGTGCAGGTATCCCCGCTGTTGCGGATTTACACCCTCAACAGCCAGTTCAAAAACAGTGGCTGGTCCTCCTATGCTAGTGCTATGAACAGCTGGCTGCAGAGCGACCTGGCAGCCTATGGCAACAGCGCCGAATGGCGTTTTGCCCAGTATCACAAGCCCATGTTTCCGCACTACTCCGGCAAGTCGGAAAACACCATTCTGCACAGCTGGTGGGCACAGGATTTTTACGATTACGCAATCAACCTGGTGGTCGAGTCGGACACCCACATGACCAAGCTCACCGAAGCGCTCGTCCCCGACGGCAGCGGCTTTGCCGCAACCAGTAATGGCGGCACAGTCTACGTGGGAGAAGGCAGCTGGGGGGCGCCGGCGCGCTCTGCCAACGACCCCAAATCCTGGACCATCGATCTCGCTAGTATCCAGCAGTTCAAGGTAATCCAGGTTAGCAGTGATGACGTGATTGTGCGCACCGCGCAGTTCAATACCTCTGCCAGCAACTTGAGTCGCGCCGAACGCGCAGCCGATCCACTGGTGCTGCCGGCCAACGTCAACTGGTGGAGTGCCAACCAGGTCGGTGAGGCCATGAACCTGACGCGCAACAGCAGTAACCGCAGCGTGATCGGCGGCGGCAGTTCCGGTAGCAGTTCCAGCAGCTCTTCTTCCGGGAGTTCTTCTGGTAGTTCCTCCGGTAGTGGCTCGGGCGGACAAACTACTGCGCTGGCCACCAGTGACGATGTTTTCGTCACCGCCAACTACACGTCGACCAATTACGACGGCAGTAACGAGGGCCTATTAGCTGACGGCAGTGACTCTACCTATGGCCAGATGATGACGCTGGTCAAATTCGATCTCGATGATATCGCCAGCTGTAGCAACTTCAGCAATGCCACACTGGAATTGAATGTCACCAACTACTCCAACAGCAGCTTCGGTGTTTATCTGGCGGCCAGTGACTGGCAGGAAGAGTCTGCGACCTGGGGCAATATCGGCGGCAGCGGCATGCTTGGCAGCCAGGTAGCCAGCTTCACCCCATCGTCCACCGGACTGCGTCAGGTCACCCTCGCCGGCAACGTGATCGAGACCTGGCTGGGCGGCGGTAATTACGGACTGGTGATTGCCTCCCTCGGGGGTAGCGACGGTGTCGATATGACCTCCAAGGAAACCGGCACCGCGCCGGTGCTGACCGTCGACGCCGATTGTGGCGGCAGCTCGTCGAGCAGTTCCTCGGGCAGCTCCTCTAGCTCGGGCAGTTCTTCCGGTTCCGGTACCAGTCAGCAGTTTGTGCAGGCTGCATCGGATGACGTTTTTATCGGCTCTTCGCAGGGCGCGAATAACTTTGATGGCAGCAGTGATGGGCTGCTGGCGGATGGCAGTGATCGCCAGTATGGGGAGCTATACACCCTGATCAAATTTGACCTGACAGGCACAGAAAGCTGCTCCAGCTTTACCCAGGCACAGCTTGAGCTGAACGTCACCGATCGCTCTGGAAATACCTACGGTGTTTACCGGGCAACAAGCGACTGGCAGGAAGGCAGTGCTACCTGGAACAGTGTCGGTGGCAGTGTCATTCTCGGCAGCCAGCTGGCGAGCTTTGTGCCCTCCTCCACCGGCACCCAGCAGATAGACCTGCTGTCCTCCGGTATCGTGGAGACCTGGCTCGGTAACAATACCGGGCTGGTAATCGCCTCCCAGTCTGGCAGTAACGGAGTCGACATGACCTCCAAGGAAACCGGGCAGGGTCCGCTGTTGCGGCTGCAGGGACTGTGTCCTAGCAACTGATTGAGCGAGCCGTTTCACAAAACGCGGCACACAAAAAAAGGGCTTTGCCTTGCAAAGCCCTTTTGGGTTTTCTGGTCTGGATACGGTTTTTACTGTTTTTCCATACCTTTGAGGTTGCGGTCAAAAAAGTCTTTCATCATCGTATACCAGTGCTTGCGGGTTTCCTTGCCGCGCAGGCTGTGCTTTTTACCCGGGTAGGTCATCAGTTCAAACTGCTGCCCATTATCCTGCAGCTGCTTGATCAGCTTGGTGGTATTGGTGAACAGGACATTGTCATCTGCCATCCCGTGATAGATCAGCAGTGAGCCTTTCAGATCCTTGGCGTAAGGGAATACGGAGGACGCCTCGTAAGCCTCCGGGACTTCGGTGGGGTTACCCATATAGCGTTCGGTGTAATGGGTGTCGTACAGCCCCCAATCGGTTACCGGTGCACCGGAAATACCTGCGGCGAAATAATCGCCAGCCTTGAACATGGTCATCAGCGCCATGTAGCCGCCGTAGCTGTGCCCATAAACGCCGATACGGGCGGGATCCACAAACGGCAGGGAGCGCAGGAATTTCACACCAGTGACCTGGTCGTCCACTTCCACGCTGCCCATTTTCTTGAAGATCGGATCTTCAAATTTCTTGCCACGATGGGCGGAGCCGCGGTTGTCCAGGGTAAACACCACGTAACCCTGCTGCGCCATGTACTGGTTAAAAGGCCTGTCCCAGCTGTTGGTGACCAGCTGTGCGTGCGGACCGCCGTACAGGAATACCATGGTCGGATAGGTTTTCTTGGGATCAAAGTCCGCCGGCTTGTACATGCGGTAATACAGGGTGTGCCCTTCCGGCGCCTTGATAGTACCGAACTCCGGCTCAATCCAGTCACTCATGTAGGGATGCAGCGGATGGCCCTTCTCCACCTTGTTTTCCTGCAGCCAGGTGACCCGCTTGCCATCGACACCGTGCAGGCTGACCTGGGCGGGTGTGGACGGATTGGAATAAGTATCGATATACCCAGACGCATCATCGGCAAACTCAATACTGTGCATGCCGTTGCGGGAGGAGATTTTTTCAATCTTGCCGTTGCCGCTGAGGTCGGTTACGTACAGGTGGCGCTCCAGCGGGGTATCTTTACGCCCGGAGAAATACACCTTGCCGTTCTTTTCATCCAGCGCTTCCAGTGCATCGATCGCCCAGTCACCACTGGTGAGCTGCGCCAGTTGCTTGCCGGAGAAATCGTACAGGTACAGATGCTTATAGCCATCCTTTTCCGAAGCCCAGATAAACCGCTTGCTGTTTTTCAGGAAACGCAGGCCGTGGAACAGGTTGACCCAGGTATCACTGGTTTCTGTCAGGGCGGTGCGGGTCTTGCCGCTGGGGATATCCACAAAACGCAGTTCCAGTCGGTTCTGGCTGCGGTTCTGCCACTGATAGGAAAGCAGGTTGTCACGGGCCCATTTTACCCGTGGAATATAAATGTCTTCGTTACTGCCCAGGTCCAGCCACTGGGTTTTGCCACTGGCAAGATCGAGCACACCCAGTTTGATCTTCACATTGGGACGACCCGCCGCCGGGTAACGTTGCTGGATCATATCGATCCGGTCTGCGTAGATTTCACTGCGGGTGACTTCGTCCACCGGGCTTTCATCCACCTGCAGGTAGGCGATACGTTTTTCATCCGGTGACCACCAGTAACCGGTCATGCGGTCCATTTCTTCCTGGGCCACAAACTCCGCCATACCATTTTTTATGGTGCCCTTGCCGTCGCTAGTGAGCTGTCGCTCCTTACCGGTTTCCAGGTCCACCACAAAAATGTTCTGGTCGCGGATAAATGAGACAAAGCGCCCCTGCGGGGAAACGCGCACATCGGTCTCGAAGGCTTCGGTCTGGGTGAGGCGCTTGGGCTCACCGTTGTTCAGCTGGTAGTAGAAAACATCACCGGCGAGAGGAAACAGCAGGGACTTGCCATCCTTCGACCAGCTGTACTCCATAATACCGCTGCCGAAGATCCGCTGCCGCTCGCGACGGGCCTTCTCTTCGTCGGAGAGATTTTCCTCTCCACTATGCAGCCGGTCGGAATTCACCAGCATGCGGGTCTCGCCATCCTTCAGGCTGTATTCCCACAGGTCATAACGGTTGTAGTCATCCTCGCGCCCCTTGAGGAAAGTCACGCGGCTGCCATCCGGAGAATACTGCAGCGCACGGGGACTGGTACCGCTCAATGCCGGGTCGGAGAATATTCTGTCGATAGTCAACTGTTCCGCAGAGGAAAAACTGGCAAACGCGCAGCCCAACAGGAAAAACAATTTCCGCTTCATGAAAATACTCGCAGTCAAGAGTCTGGACGTCGGAAACTGCGCGGCAGCCCCCAAAAACAAGCGGGAAATAATAGGACGGCAGCGGGCCTGGCGCCAGAATTTGCGGTGACCTGACCCCAGAAAACGTCGAGCTTCAGTGGCTAATTCGAACGCCTAAGTCATCGCTCGCCCTGCACCACATAGATCACGGGCTGGACCGGGTTCTTGATAAAGCCCCATACTGCACGATACTCAAATTCAGCCCGATCAACCGGAAGCGGGTATCTCTCCGGAAACCAGCCTGTGGATAACCCATGAAAGCAAAGCGCACACTCTTCAGAAATATCTGCCCCGTTTTGGCCGGCACACTTGTACTGGGGGCCTGCAGCGGCAGAGATGATACAAGCCACCCCCAGGATCAGTTTCTGGAAAATATTGCCGCCTATTGTGACCAGGCATTTGCCGGTGAAATAACCGCAAACGAGCCGCGCACCAACGAGCCAGACGCGTTCGAGGGAAAGACACTGATAATGCATGTGCGCGGTTGCGATAACCCCGAACAGGAAATTCGTATTCCGTTTCATGTGGGCGAAGACCGCTCCCGCACCTGGATACTGACGCGCACTGCGGATGGAATCCGTCTCAAGCACGATCATCGTCACGAGGACGGCAGTGAGGATGCAGTAACCATGTACGGAGGGGATACCGGAAGCGAAGGAACGGAAAACCGGCAGGAATTTCCCGTGGATCAGGAATCCATCGAGACCTTCAAGCGCGAGGGATTGAATGCCTCACTGGAAAATACCTGGGCGATGGAGATTCACCCGGGCAAGGCTTTCATTTACGAGCTGACCAGACCCAATGGACGAGAGTTCCGCGTCCAGTTCGATCTGACCAAGCCCGTAGAGACACCGCCGGCACCCTGGGGACACTGAGCAAGTCAGGCGCGCTCGACGAACACCGAGCGCGCTGTCCCACCGATCACCCGCTTAACACTCGCTTACCAATCTTTACGCCGCGACGACCAACAGCTGCTGCAACATACGGTCATAGGGATCTCACAACTCAGGAGAGACCATGAAAAATTCGTATTTGACCGTTGTTCTGGTGACCGCCGCGACACTCGGCGGTTGCGCCAGCGCACCAGATGCACCTCCCGTATTCTCGGAATCCTTCATCGCCAATATCACCGAGCAGGGGAACCGCATGTTCACCTATACCGCAACCGTCAATGGTGAGGGGGGCGGGGGCGCGCCCGGTGGCGGCATGCGAGGTCGAGGTCCGGGAGGAGGTAAAGGCGGTGGCCCCGGCGGCGGCATGGGGGGTGGCGCCGGTGGAGGACCTGGCGGCGGTATGGGCGGCCCGGGTGCCGTTGGCATGAGCAAGAAAATGCGAGAAAACCCGGAAAAGGCTGCCCGGGAAAGACTGGAAGAAGTGCTCTCCCAGACCAGTTATTGTCCGCACGGCTGGTTTGTCATCGAGAAAAGTACGCTGCAGGGGAAGGTTGAGATTCGCGGCGAATGTCGCGCTCGATAAAGCATTACACCAAACGATAAATATATGGGGTCAGCATGCACCAGAAACTTGATACAGCAGAAAAAAATAAACTACCCGAAAGCGACAAAACCGTACAAGAAAAAACCCTGAACCGGCGACAGATGCTCTCCGCACTGGGCCTTACCGGTGCCGCTATGGTCGCCGCCTGTAGTAATGGCGGCTCGTCAGGCAATACGAGCAAGGGAAACTCAGGGGGATCCTCTTCGAGTGGTTCTTCTAGCAGTTCTTCTTCCGGCGGCAGTTCTTCCGGTAGTAGTTCCGGTGGAACCCCCGGCACCTGCACGCTGATCCCCGAGGAAACGGAGGGCCCCTACCCCCTCACCGCGGTACTCAGTAATTCTGCCATGGTGCGTTCCGACATCACTGAGGGAAAGACCGGGGCACCACTCACTCTGGTACTGAACCTGGTGGATGTAAATAATGACTGTGCCCCGATCACCGATGCGTCGGTCTATATCTGGCACTGCGATAAAGACGGGGTCTACTCCGGATATTCACAGCCGGGAGCGGATACCCGTGGAGAGACGTTCTGCCGTGGCATCCAGGATGTGGATGGCGATGGCATGGTGCTGTTTGAAACCATCTATCCCGGCTGGTATACGGGCAGGATAACCCACATACATTTCCGGGTATTTCTGTTCAGCAGTTCGACCGCTACCGCCACCTCGCAGATAGCGTTTCCGGAAGAAATTACCCAGGTGGTTTATGCTTCGGCCCTGTATGCAGAACACGGGCAGAACAGTTCTGTCAGCGGTTTCTCTTCAGATAACGTGTTCAGTGATGGGGTAAGTTATCAATTGGCCGAAGTCAGGGGTGACCTTGAAAATGGCTACGTAGCTACTTTACAGGTCGGCATTGCGATCTGATTTTTTCTGCTTCAGATTTAAATAAGGCCGGTATATACCCGGCCTTATTTAATCGGTTAGAGAAAGCGCGCTTAATGTGCCAACAGGTAGTCCGCGTGGAAACGCAGATGCTGCTCGATAAAAGTAGCGATAAAGTAGTAGCTGTGATCGTAGCCGGCGTGGAACTCCAGCTTTAGCGGGTAACCCGCCGCGTCGGCCGCTGCCTTGAGTGCATTGGGCTTCAACTGCTCTTCCAGGAATTGGTCGTCCTCCCCCTGGGAGACCAGCATGGGCATCCGCTCCTTGGCCCTGCTGAGCAAAGAGGTCGCGTCGTATTCTTCCCACAACGTCGTATCAGCGCCCAGGTATGCAGACAGGGCCTTTTCTCCCCAGGGACAGGCAATCGGGTTACAGATGGGGCTGAACGCCGATACAGAGGTGTAGCGGCCGGGATTTTTCAGGGCGATGGTGAGCGCGCCGTGCCCTCCCATGGAATGCCCGAAAATCGCCCGCCGCTTGCTCACCGGGAAATTGGCTTCAACCAGTTTGGGCAGTTCTTCGACCACGTAATCGTACATCTGGTAATGCGGCTTCCAGGGCGACTGGGTGGCGTTGACATAGAAGCCCGCCCCTTTGCCCAGATCGTAACTTTCACTGTCTGCCACTGCATCACCGCGCGGGCTGGTATCTGGAATCACCAGTGCAATACCCAACTCTGCCGCCATACGTTGGGCACCGGCTTTCTGGGAAAAATTCTCGTCGGTACAGGTAAGCCCCGAGAGCCAGTAAAGCACCGGAAAACGCTCATCCTTTTCCGCCTGGGACGGCAGGAAAATAGAAAAGCGCATATCACAGTCAAGCACTTCCGAGCGATGGGCGTACTGGCACTGGGTGCCATCGAAGCTATGGGTTTTGCTGACAAGTTCTACGGTCATCGGGCTACCTTACTTGTAGTGAATCACACTGCGGATACTTTTACCCTCGTGCATCAGGTCGAAGGCTTCATTGATTTTTTCCAGTGGCATGGTGTGGGTAATAAAGTCATCCAGCTGGAATTCGCCGGCGAGATAGCGCTCTACATAATCCGGCAGCTGGGAGCGACCCTTGACGCCGCCAAACGCGGTGCCGCGCCAGACCCGTCCGGTCACCAGCTGGAACGGCCGCGTGCAGATTTCCTGCCCGGCACCGGCCACACCGATAATTACCGATTCCCCCCAGCCCTTGTGACAGCACTCCAGTGCCGAGCGCATCACGTTGACATTACCGATACATTCGAACGAGTAATCCACCCCGCCATCGGTCAGCTCGACAATCACGTCCTGGATGGGCTTGTCGTATTTTTTCGGGTTGATACAGTCGGTGGCACCAAGTTTTTTCGCCAGCTCGAATTTCCCCTCGTTGATATCGATGGCGATGATCCGCGACGCCTTGGCAAGGCGCGCACCAATTATCGTGGCGAGACCGATGCCACCGAGGCCGAACACCGCCACTGTGGCGCCCTCCTCCACCTTCGCGGTATTCGCTACCGCACCCATACCGGTGGTGACACCGCATCCCAACAGGCAGATTTCTTCCAGGGGGGCGCTCTTGTTCACCTTGGCCACGGAGATTTCCGGCAACACCGTATATTCGGAAAAGGTGGAGGTGCCCATGTAGTGATAGATAGGTTCACCATTGATGGAAAAGCGCGTGGTGCCATCGGGCATCAGGCCCTTACCCTGAGTCGCGCGAATCTTCTGGCACAGGTTGGTCTTGCCGGATTTGCAAAACTTGCACTCACCGCATTCCGGGGTATACAGCGGAATCACGTGATCGCCCACCGCGACGCTGGTTACGCCCTCGCCCACGGACTCCACGATACCGCCGCCTTCGTGGCCAAGAATGGCCGGGAAAACACCTTCCGGATCATCACCGGAAAGGGTAAAGGCATCCGTGTGACAGACACCGGTCGCCATCAATTTGATACGTACCTCGCCAGCCTTGGGGGGCGCGACCTCCACGTCCTCGATAGACAGAGGCACACCCGCCTTCCAGGCAACCGCCGCTTTACACTTGATGGTCTCTGCAGACATATCCATTCCTCTCCTGATACTGATCGGCGAGCGCCGAACCTGAGCCAAAGCTTAACAGATCCACATTGACCAACGCCGCCCAATCGCACACTCCCGGGGCAGGTGACGCAAGATTGCACCCCACTGGTGCCCGGTGGATCCCGCAGCTACTTCTTCTCCCCCGGACGCCCTGCAAGTACGGAGCCCGAGGCCGGCTCACAAGACAGTGAGAGAAGGATGGGAAACGCTCTCGGGAATTGGCCCGGTCCTTGCTCCACTAACGGTAAAACACTACAAAGGCTCAACAACGATGACAGACCACCAGTGGCTGATGACTTCCCAGGCCCTCAATATCCTGCGCAAATTGCGCAAACGTATTCAGGCGGAATTCGATATCAGCCTACGCTTTTCCGATTTTGATTTTGAACCCCAGCTGGCGGAACTCAAACACCGCAGCCACGACGACGAATCCCTGAAGCTGATTGCGCAACTGGAAACCCTGAAAGGCGGTCCGTTCCTGACCGGTAATGAGCCACCCGAGCGCCTCTACCGCGGCCAGCGGGTACTGAAAGAACAGGGCAAGAAGGATATCTACGAAATGATTTACGGCGAGGAGCTGGCACTGCACGATGGCCGCGGCGCATCCAGCCAGCCGCGTAAAATGTACCGCGGCCAGCCGGTTATAAACTGAATGGACCAGGGGACTCCTCCCCTGGACCGGTCGAGCTGTCTTGAGACCAGTTAGCGCCGGGCCAGGCTCAGCAGCGCATCCGCTTCCAGATCATCTTCCACCTGATCCAGCACCTCTTCCGCGATGTCGGCCAGCAGGCGCTCGGTGGCCTCGCGGGTAGTATCTTCCACCACACCGCCATCCTTCGGCGCTTTGGTACGGTAGCGGGCATGCAGTTTCAGCGTGGAGATATCCACAGTCCCTTCCCGCAACACATGCGCGCCGATGGCGCCCTGCAGGCGATAGTGGAACTTGCCGTAGGCCGTCATACTGCCCTTTTCCAGGTCGTAATCCTTGCTGCTGAAGATATCCAGAATTTTCTGGCGAATAACGACATCGAAATCCGTATGCAGGGTCAGCGGTGCGCGGTTGGTCACCAGGTGCACCCGCTCATCTTCGAAGAATTCCCCAAATCGCATTTGTACCTGCTGATCCAGGTACTGGCTGAATTCCTCACTGGCTTTTTTGCGGATATCGCCGAGGCCCCCTTTGCTACCGGAGAGCGCCAGCAGTAACTCAAGGTTGTTACCGGTGAGCGGGGTGGGTGCTTCGATGCGGATTTCTACAGGGGTTACCGCCAACCGGATCAGCGGGTCGGCACTGCCCACGCCCATCCAGCCCTCGGATGCCTTGGCGGCGGCCGACAATGGCGAGAACGCCGCAAGGGCAACCAGCAGAGAAACAGCGGGCGAACATAGCGATGAATGAACAGCGGAGGAGAAAGAAGAGAGTATCGTATTTGTGCGGAACATGGTTTTCGCTCCCGTGGGATTCCAGGCCGGGCCAGGGACAGCGCACCAGCACCGCCCCGTGGCGCACGAAGCATTTACCCTCTAACCCTTGCAACCTATGGGCCAGATTTCGAGCGAAAAACGCGACAAACTGTCTTTTACCGTATATTTATCCGTAAATTCGGAGCAAAAACTGCACAATTAGCAAAAGTATCCCCCGGCAACCGCGATCAGGCGATCGCCGGGGGGACCAAGCGGGCGGAGATTACTGCAGCAGGCGGGTGCGCAGCAGGGCCAGCTCCTGCGGGTCCACGTCGAGCGCATGTTCGATATAGCCTTCAACAGATCCGTGCTGACGCGCCATTTCGTCAAAGGCACTTTCCAGCCAGGAAAGCTCTACCCCAGACATGGCGCCGCGAATATCTTCCGGTAGCTGGGCAAAGAATGCGTACATACGCTTTTCCTTCTCGCTGGCGTCTTCCGGCAGCGCCATCATCTTGACACCGGCCAGTGTCTTGTTCGACAGCATGTAGTCCTGCTTCACCGTCTCGCGATCCACCCCCAGGGCGGTCAGAATCAGCGCAGCGCCGATACCGGTGCGGTCTTTGCCCGCGGTGCAATGGAACAGCAGCGGGTCTTCGCTCTCGATCAGTTTCTGGAACATGGCGCGATAGGCGGGCGTCTGCTGTTTAACCAGATCCGTATATCCCTTGTCCATCAGCTCAACCAGATCCTGCTTGGAAAAGTCGGGTCTGGAAAACAGCTTGGCAAAGTCCTGTTCCCAGTTCATCTCGTAATCCCACTCGAGCGTGATCGCGCTGCTTCCGCGCCAGTTGTCCGGCTCATTGGACCGTTCACTGGTAGAGCGAAAATCGACGATGGTGGCAATCTCGCGATCACGCAGGTACGCGTAATCATCGGCGGTCAGGTTGGTGAGAATTCCGGAACGGTACAATTTACCCCACTTAACGGTTTTGCCGTCTGTGGTTTCATAGCCGCCCAGATCTCGGAAGTTGCGCCCGCCCTCCAGCGGCAGTACACGCACCTGCTGAACATCAGATTGAACCGCTGCAGTCTGTACTTTGTCCGCAATCGGTGCTGTGGCAGAGCACGCCCCGAGAGTGGTCGCTACGGCAATCGCCAGAATCCCGTTCATCCATTTGTTGTGCATAAATCACCTGTCAGAAGTTTTTAAAAGTTTGGGTCGCTGGTTCATTAGAAATTGACGCGGAAGCCCGCGAGATAGCGGCGGCCGTAGCTTTCCACCTGATTCGGATTGCTTTCATCGCCGGTGTAACGCACGTCCTGCTCGTCGGTCAGGTTATTTGCGTTGGCGTAAAGGGTGACATCGGAGCCGAACACCGCCATCGGCAGGTCGTAACTCACCGACAGGTCTACACGCTTCTGAGCATCCCAGTAATCGTTCATACCCACGTTCTCGGTAGTGGAGAGCCAGTCGTCGCGGTACTGCTGATTCAGGCGAATGGAGAAGCCTTCCATCTCGTAGAACACAGAGGCGTTGAAGATGGTTTCGGATGTGCCTGGCAGGCTGTGGCGGGTGCCGTCCTGAGTTTCAAACTCGCTGTCCAGCAGGGTCAGGTTGGCGCTGATTCCGAAGCCCTCCAGAACCGGCAGGAAGTCCGCAGCCTGGGCGATGGCATTGAACTCGGCACCACGCATTTTGCCGTTGCTGCCGTTGACGTATTGGGTGTAGATCCAGTAGTCCGCGCCCACTTCCGGCAAGTAGGCATCGCCGGCAATCACATCGCTCTGTGCGTAGATCACATTGTCGATGCTGCGGGTAAACAGGCCGGCGCTCAGCAGGCTGGCATCGCCCGCATACCACTCCAGGGACATGTCTGCACCGACAGACTCCTCCGCTTCCAGAGACGGGTTACCCGCGGTGACGCTGCTCTGAACGAAATCGACCATGTCGTCCCCGCGCCATTCGGAGTAGGTCGGGCGGCTCACACCGGTGGAGACAGACAGTCGCAGCTTTACCTCTTCTGCCAGGTCAACATTCAGGTGTGCGCTTGGCAATACGTTGGTAAAGCTGTCTTCGAAGTTGCTGGTGGGGCCTTCGCTCAGGTAATCGGTGTTTTCAACGCGCGCGCCCAGTACCAGGTTGCCCCAGTCATAGTGGGTGGTAACCATCGCGTAACCCGCGGTGATATCTTCTTCCAGACGGATCGCTTGGGAGTCGTTGGGGGTAAGGTCCAGACCGCCTACAGCAGTATCCCACGCCCGGCGCAGTCCCTTGTTGTCGTAGTAGGTAGCGCCGGCAATGCCGTTGCTGAACTGGCTGTCCCAGGCTTCACCGGTGGCAAAATCGTTGATACTTACGTCAGATGGGAAGAGCCCATAGGACAGCACCATGCCAAAGCCATCGGCCTCACGGGAGTCCATCTCGATACCCGTTTTTACCACGGCGTCCTGGCCGAACAGCTGCAGTTCGCGCTCTGCATCCAGCTTGAACTTGGTCGCATCGATGGTCATTTCGGAGCCGATCAGCATGCCCAGGTCAACGGCGTAGTTAACGTCATTTACATCGATCGGCGCCTGAGCAATCGGGTCGAACAGGCCGGTTACTGCCGGATCCAGTAAATCGGAGACATCAAAACTCGCCATCGCGAAACCACCGGCGCTGCGCGGCAGCGGCAGGAAGAAGTTGTTTTCGGTTTCGGTGAAATTGATGCGGGATTCGATATGCCACGCACCCAGGGCGAAATCGGCCCCCAAGGTGTTGGTGAAAGTGGAGTTTTCGTACAGGCCGTACTCCAGGGAACGACCTACCAGGGCAAACTGGTTTTCAGCCGCGGCGCCTGTGGCCTGGGGCGCACCAACCGCCTCGGCACCACCCGCAAAGTCGAACACATACTGGTTGCGCTCTTCGAAGTCCTGAAATTCGTTATACAGGGTGCATACGAATACCCGCTCCAGCGCGCCGTCACCACGGAATTCAAAGCGACCACCGTAGGCGCGGTCTTCACGGGTTACCTTGTAGCTGCGGAAGTCCAGTTCGTTGACCAGCAGCTCGCCATTTTCGTCGCGCTCCAGATCGAACTCGCGGTTATCGGTGGTCTGCTCACGACTGTTCTCCGAGGTAAACAGGGAGAAGCCGAAGTTGTCGCTGGACCAGGAAGTACGCAGGGCCCGCTTTTCAATATCGCCATCGCCCAGTTCCTGGTTACCCATGCCCACATCGGTGGAGAAGGCCCAGCCCTCTTGCACAAACGGGTCAAAGGTGGAGATGTTGATATGTCCGGAAACCGCGCTGCCGGGCATGTCCGCCATGATCGCCTTGTTGGAATCGATACGGCTGGTGATTACGGAAGGGAAACTGTCGAAACGCGGTACACGGCCGTTCTCGGCACCCGGGATACTCAGGCCATCAATAGCGAGCGAGGTGTAGCGAAAAGGCGCACCGCGGAAATTGATGTAGCGGGCCTGGCCCTGGTCGCGCTCGATGGCGAGAC
Organism: Microbulbifer mangrovi; assembly: GCF_002009015.1. GTDB lineage: Bacteria > Pseudomonadota > Gammaproteobacteria > Pseudomonadales > Cellvibrionaceae > Microbulbifer > Microbulbifer mangrovi. The sequence goes on from NZ_LZDE01000323.1 coordinate 36,104, forward strand.
CGGGCACACGACCGAGGGAGTCCGCCAGGTTCTGGTCGGGGAAACGGCCGATGGTATCGGCAGAGATAATATCTACCGTGTTGTCGGCATCGCGCTTGGCATCGATGGCGGCCTTCTGACTATCGCGGATGGGCGACGCCATTACCACGATCTCTTCGACCGCTGCGCCGTCAATGTTTGAGCCATCCACAACCTGCTGTGCCATTGCCCCCTGAGTAGTGCCTGCCGCAGCCACTGCAATCAGCAGAGACAGTCTGCTGTGAGAAAAATTGTTCATCTTTAATCTCCGAAGCTGTTTCTTCGAATAAGTAGAATTTGGTCTTGGAAGCTGGCCAACTGGCCGCTGGGGGCATATTCGGGAGCCGGTGTGACAGAGGGGTTAAAAAGACAACCCGGAGCGGGAATGAGATATCTCTAAAAACAAAAATCCCTATAAATCAGAGAGTTATGACTATACAAAGGTCATCAATGAATCTGTATCTGGTCCGCTGAAAGCGCCAGACGATAGCTGTAGCGACCGCTTTTCATATCCCGGCGAGATTCAAACAGGTAGGGTTCCACCAGCACCTCGCCCAGAGCGGACACCAGCTCATCGCGGATTTTGTTGCGGTTCTGATCCAAGGTTTTTGCGCGCAGGCCATGCTCGCGAAGATCATTGATGGACTTGTTGTGTCCACCCAGTTCCTCCATCAATGTGATCAGAGGCTCGGCGCCATCCCGATCTGGCCGACTGGTGGGCGGATTGAGATACCAGCCATCCCCGGCGAGACGCCGGCGCGCATACCAGAGAAAATAAAAGAACGGGGTCTTGGACAGGGTGATCGGAATGCCGTGCGCGATCACCTGCAGCTGTTCGCACTCGAACTGCAGATAGGCGGGCGCCAACGCAACCGCCAGCGCCCGATCCAGATCCGGCGGCCCTTCAATTCCCTTGTGCAGCGCCAGGTCGAGCCACAGGATCTGCTGCGGATCCAACGTTGCCAGCTCCGGCTTTGCCAGCCAGTTCAGCAGTGATTCCATTGACAGGCCAAGTTGATCCCGCAGGCGTGCAAACAGGTCCCGTTGCAGTGGGTTGAATTGCTCGAGTCTGGCAGACAGTCGCCGCGCCAGCTGTGGCGCTATGCCCGCACCTGACAGCGTACGTATCTGGAGCCTGCGCGCAGAGGACAGGGGCGCGGGCCACAGCCAGACACACCCGACCAGCAACAGCGCGAGGACGCCCTGACTTGCCAGCAATACCGGCCAGTTGGTATCGCACTTCAGGGAAAACAGCGTGCGGTCCTGCCGTTCGCCATCCCCAATATGCCAGCCCACGGCAATCTGGTCGCCGCCGGATGATGGCGATACGCCCGGCTCGCCGATCAACTGCTCTACCCGCGCGCGACAATGCCGGAGCAAGGGTAAGCGACCTGTTGCAGGTAGCGCCGCCAGATCACGCTCCAGCTGCCCAATCACCCAGGAATGGGGGCCGTTGTTCGCCAGCCGGTTTTGTAGCGCGAGCGCCAACCGCTGCGGCAATTGTTGCTGGAATTGTCGCGCAAGGTCATCGGCGAAGGAGGCGTGCGCATACCAGTAGGCAGAGCCCGACAACAGCGCGGTCAACACGCACCAGGCCAGCGGCAGCCAGCGCTTGCACCTAGCCACGACAGTGCGCCGCCCCCGGGAAATCCCGGTGTGCACTGAAGTAGTCAGTGGTGGCATCATCAAATGCCTGGGCAATCGCGCAGTCGATTTCCGCCGCGCGCGCTTTGCGCACGAACAGCGTGGCGGCGACCACGTTGTCCGCCATTAAAATACGCTGCAGCGGTATATCCAGGTCCTGCTCCAGAAACAGTCCGCCACTGACGAGGTCCAGGTCGCCCCGGGCAAAGGCCCGGTAGAGGCTATTCGCATCGTCGAAATAAACCAGGGGCTGGCGGGAAATATCCACCCCCAACTGTTTCAGGGAAGCCAGAGGCAGTAGGTGGAAAGTGTGGCTGAGCCTGTCGTTCAACAAACCGATTTTTTTGCCCCGGAAATACTCCCGGGTGAGCTGTGGCTGGCCATTGCGGCTGAACCAGAAAACCTTGTACTGGTCGTAGCGCAGCAGGGGTTCGTAATAGCGGGAATATTCCGGAACCAGACCATGCAGGCTGTGCTCGCGGTTCCAGATCAGATCGTAATCTTCATTCAAGACCTCCTCCGCAGTGAGCTGCTGGCGAGGTTTCCAGGAGATGCTTATCGTTTTGTACTGCTCGGCCATGGCCGGGGCGCGACACAGGTTGTCGGCAATTTCCCGGGCAAAAATCGAAGACACGGTAAGCAGGTTGAAACTCCCCTGACCGCTGCCACCCGTCTCACAGTGGTAGATGTGATAGTCCCCAAGCAACGGCAGTGTTGCCTGCTGTTTCGAGAGCCACAGGCACATTGCCAGCACAGCGGCGAGGAACACCGCCAGCATGCCGAAATAGGCCTTGTGACTGGTCAGGAACAGCGGAAGCATAGGAGAGATAGAAAGTACGATTCGGTAGATTTAGCCCGCAGTCTATGTACTTTTTATGACAAACCTATGACCTGCCAGCGCCTGCAGCCGTCACCCGGACGGCGCAGTGGAGCGTCCCCGGTGATCACGCTCGCGCGCAGTTAAAAGCGAGGCGCGCAATCCTACCAGTCAGCCAGTGCAATCCCAGCGCAATCAATGATGTGCGGAAACCGCCGCGGTATATCGGTGGCTACTGTGGTCATCCATGCCATGGGTGATGTCCCCCATGCTCAGCATGCCAACCATACGCCGCGCACCATCCACAACGGCCAGGCGGCGAATCTGCATGCGCTCCATATGGTCGATGGCCTCTTCCATATTTTCATCCGCGTAGCAGTATTCGATATTCTCCGTCATCACATCCCGCGCGCAGTGCTCGCGCAGATCCCAACCCTCGGCAAGGCCGCGGCTGACAATATCCCGATCGGTCACCATGCCGATCAAACGGTCGTTTTCTCCCACCGGAATCGCGCCCACATCGTGGTCCCGCAGTAGCTGCGCGACCTCGGTCAGCGGCGTGTCCGGGGAGCACCAGGTCACACCGCGGTGCATGGCTTGTTCGACTTTCACGTTACACCTCCCGCGCACAATTGTCGGTTCACCAGTTGCCACAATGATAGCGACCCCACTGCCAGTAACGACTACGAACCCGACCGGCCGCGGGCTACCATTCAGCAACAAAGCACAGCAAAAACAGAGGTGCACTGTCATGTCTAAAGCCTGGGTTCTGGTAGCCAACCATACTCACGCTCGCGTGTTTGAGGCGGAAAAACGTGCGGGTAAGCTCAACGAAGTAGAATCTCTGGTTTACCCGGAGGGACGCATGAAAGGGCAGGAACTGCTCGCCGATGCCCCGGGGCGCGCGTTCGACAGCTACGGCCAAGGCCGCCACGCGATGTCTGAGCCCACCAGCCTGCGCAAACAGGGTGCCCAGAAGTTCGCACGGGATATCGCCCACACCCTCGAAAAGGGGCGTCAGGAAGGTCGCTTTGACCGCCTGTATATCGTTGCCGAGCCCTCCATGGCCGGCAGCCTGCGCATGTCCATGAGCTCCCCCTGTCTCGCCGCCATCGCCGGCGAATCCCGTAAAAACCTTACCACCTGCGACAGCGAACAGATCCGCGCACAGCTGCCCACGTGGCTTTAGTCTGAGTAAAAACAAATGCCACCACTGTTCCCTGGTGGTGGCATTTGATTTGTTGCCGACAGCCTGACACCATTCCCGCAAGCACCTCTTTTAGACCAAGGAAGCGTTAATGCTGAGACTGTTTCAAATCCAGCGCGGCAAGATCAAAGAAACCTATGCGGGCAGCGATTATCACAGCCAGCCCCTGTCTGACGCGGCCTGGATCGACCTGCAGGACCCGGAGGAAAATGAGCGGGACCTGCTGGAGCAGCTGCTGCGCACCGAGCTTCCGGAATCCGAAGATGTCGAGGAGATCGAGTCCTCCGCGCGTTACTTCATCGATTCCGCGGGTATTCACGTCCACTCCCTGTACCTCACCCAGAGCGAAGGCCGCCACGAAACCGCCACCGCGGCCTTCATCCTTCAGCCCCAGCGTCTGATTACCGTGCGCGATACCGAGCTGGCAGACTTTCGCCTGCTGCGTATGCGCGCGCGCCGCAACCAGGTGGAAGCCCACAACGCCCAGGAACTGTTGATCCAGCTGTTCGACCAGAAGGTGGAAAACCTCGCCGACGCCCTGGAAGACAACTACCTGAAACTCGGCGAAGTCAGTCATCTGGTACTGGAGGACGAAGACGCCGACCTGGAAGAAGCCATTGATCACCTGGCCAAGCTGGAAGACTCCAACGGTAAAATCCGCCTGTGCCTGATGGATACCCAGCGCTCCATCGCCTTCCTGCAGCGCCACCTGAAGGACGACCCGGAACTGCGCGAGAGCTGCTGGGCGATTCTGCGCGACATCGACACCCTGATGTCGCACACCACCTTCCTGTTCGAGAAGATCAACTTCCTGATGGATTCCACCCAGGGGTTTATCAGCATCGAGCAGAACAAGATCATCAAGATCTTCTCCATTGCCGCGGTGGTTTTCCTGCCTCCCACCATGGTCGCCAGTATCTACGGCATGAACTTCGAGCATATGCCGGAGCTGGAGTGGCTACTGGGATATCCGTGGGCGCTGCTGTTGATGTTGCTGGCGGGTATGGCGCCGTACCTGTACTTCAAGAAGAAGGGGTGGTTGTAGCCACCCGCCCTGATACGAAGGCATTGGTGCCGGGTAGGCCCACAGTCTGACCGGCAACCCCATCCCCAGCTGCTAACCTTAAATGGTTCGAAAGCACCATAGGGAAGCAGGGCAATAATGGCGACGGCGGGTAGTCAGGGTTCCACCTCCAGCAAACCTTTCCATATGCGGCGCTGGCTCAGCGTTCAGCAGGCCGTCGACCACCTGAGCGCCCTCTCGGAAGATCCCCTCACCAGCGACGACCTGGCGCGCCTGGCAGAAAATCACACCCTCGATCTCTACTGGTATCGCCCCGGCCAGCAGCTCAGCTATATCGACCGCCCCGGCAAACCCAGAACCGAACTCACCGAACCCCTGCGCCTGTGCCCCGAGTACAGCAGCGATTGGCGCGCCATCGTCGGTATCCTGCGCCAGCGCCCCGCCCTGCCCGCAGAAGAAAATGACACCCCGACCATGCAGGACGACAAGGGCAACCGGCTGCAGATCACCTTCGACTTCAGCCACCGCCCGGAACCCTTCAGCGGCCGCTGGTATCCCAATTACGGTGAGCTGGTGGTAAAGCGCCGGGACCTGGAACGGCTGGAAAGCCATCTGTTCAGCGAAGATGACGACCAGGCACTGGCCCCCAACCTGTTACTGGACGTGATCTGGCAGCTGGAACAGCTGGCCATGGCAAATGGCCACGACCAGTCCGAGCAGCCACACGATCTCGAATGGCTCACCCACGAACTCAGCGATCGCACCAAACTGGACCCGAACCTGCTGGGCAAGGTCCTGAATGCCGCCGAGCGCCAGCACGCCGCGCACTAATTTAAGGCGCGCAACTACTCCCCTGCCCTCGCCACTTGGTCCACCGCTCTTATCCATTCTGCGAGCGCAGGCTGCAGACCCCGCGTTTGCACCTTTGCGATTTTTTCGAAAAATACTTCCGGCTTTTTGCGCTATTCCCGCGCCACAGAATTTTTATAATGCGCGCAATCTGAATTTTCTGACGGAGTCCTTTGTGCAGACCCGCAATAGCACAACCCATTACGGCTGGGTGGCCGTACTTTTCCACTGGCTGATGGCTCCGGCCATCATCGGCATGTTCGCCCTCGGCTGGTGGATGGTAGACCTGTCCTATTACGACCCCTGGTACCGTCAGGGGCCGGATATCCACAAGTCGGTGGGGATACTGCTGTTGATATTGCTGGTTGCACGACTGGTGTGGCGCTGGGCCAATGAAACCCCAACCCCGGAACCCGCCCCCCGCTGGCAACAACACGCCGCGGGTGCCGCGCACTGGTTGATTTATGGGCTATTGCTGGCGATTTTCGTTTCTGGCTACCTGATCAGCACCGCGGATGGCCGTGCCATCGAGGTGTTCAACTGGTTCAGCGTGCCGGCCACGCTGCAGGGACTGGAGAACCAGGAGGATATCGCGGGCGTGATCCACGAGTGGCTCGCGTGGGGTCTGATAGGACTGGTGGTGGTACATGGCCTTGCGGCATTCAAGCACCACTTCGTCAATAAAGATGGCACCCTGAAGAAAATGCTGGGCGTAGCGCCGCGCAGATAACGATTGATTCAAACCTGTTTCACGATTTTCACACTCTGTTTAATAACCAACAGGAAACTGACCCATGAAGAAACTTGCAGTTCTGCTGTTTGCTACCCTCATCGGTGCCTCTGCCCAGGCGGCCGATTACAAGTTCGATACCAAAGGCGCGCACGCGTTTGTCCAGTTCCGCATCAAGCACCTGGGCTACAGCTGGCTGTATGGTCGCTTCGACAAGTTCGACGGCAACTTTGTTTACGATGAAGCCAAGCCTGAAGCGTCTTCCGTGGAAGTCACCGTGGACACTACCAGCCTGAACAGCAACCACGCGGAGCGCGACAAGCACCTGCGCGGCGAAGACTTCCTGAATGTGGCTAAATTCCCGACCGCTACCTTCAAGAGCACCGCATTTGAACCGAAGGGCGACGGCAAAGCGGTGCTGAAAGGTGACCTGACCCTGCACGGTGTAACCAAGCCGATCACCATCGACGTTGAAGAAATCGGCGGCGGCAAGGATCCCTGGGGCGGCTACCGTCAGGGCTTCACCGGCACTACTGAGTTCAAGCTGAAGGACTTCGGCATCGACTACGACCTGGGCCCTGCGTCCCAGACCGTTGAAATGATTCTGGACGTGGAAGGTATTCGCCAGTAATCATCGTTTGATTTCATCTCACAGGATGGAAACTCGAGAGCCCGGCCTTTGTGCCGGGTTTCTTGTTTTTGGGCTGCGTGACACCGGGGTGGGAGCATGAGCTCTGTTTTTACTTTTACTGGCGGCAAAGCACCGGGTATTCCTTTTCAGGACCGCTGTGAATACA